>JBEKOZ010000776.1:0-2702 GCA_049521275.1 Bryobacteraceae bacterium
ACGACACGTGTTCGGAAACAAATATTCAGGCTGGCAGGAAATCGGGGAGGCATAGAAACGAGGGCGAGGGTGCACCTGATTTACGCCCGGATTGCGCAGTCGCTTTAGAACGCTACTTTTGTGCGGTCCGCGACGCCTGTTGCTTGGCGCTCCAGATGAGGGCTGTGAAGCGGGGATCTCCGTGCAGGCCTTTCAGGTCGTCATCGCTGGCCATGGCGAGATGGGTTTTGGCATCCAGTCCATGATCCACCGCTTCTTTCAGGAGTGACAGTGCCTCGCTCTTACGTCCCTGATGGGCTACCACGCACGCCAGCTGGTAGCTTGCAAATGCCGTGTAGGGATGCCCGGGGCCGCGGACCCGCACCTCTCTGGCTTTAATCTGGCGAGCCACTTTCTCGGCCTCGGGATAGTTGTTTTCCTTCGCAAGAATATCGAGCAGGTTGTTTAGAGAACGCAGCGTCAACGGGTGGTCTGGGCCCAATACGCGCATCTGGATATCGAGTCCATCGCGCTGCACCTTTTCCGCCTCGGGAAACTTTTTTTCCAAAGAGAGTATCCGGGCCAGGCGGTTCATCGAGTCCAGGGTGTAGGGGTCATCCGCTCCCTGCACTCGCTCAGCAATGGCCAGCGCGTCGCGCTGCATCTTTTCTGCCTCGGGAAAGCGCTCTTCCACCATGAAAACGAAGGCCATGTTATCCATCGAACCGACCGTGTCGGGGTGATCCGGCCCGAGCACACGACGCCTTTTCTCCAGTACCTCACGATGGAGTTGCTCCGCTTCGGGATAGCGCTTCTGACCGAGCAAAGTGTTGGCGAGGCGGTGCATGGTCGCGAGCGTGTCCGGATGTTCGGAGCCGAGGACGCGCTGCTGGGAGGCGAGAGTTTCGCGCAGCAGTTTCTCGGCATCCTGATCACGCTGCTCCGTCGACAGGGTTCGGCCCAGATCACTCGCCGATGCCAGTGTGTCGGGATGGCTCAAGCCAAGGGCCTGGCGGCGAATATCAACCGAGCGCGTCAGCATCGACTCAGACTTGGGATACAACCCGAGGCTGAAATAGACATTGCCCATCACGTCCATCATTTGGGCCTGAGTCTCAGGGTCTTTCGCCAGTTCGGTGTCAACCTCGGCGGCCGCTTTGTCCAAAATCTCCCTCGCGGTAACGCTGTTGCCCCGCGATTCGCCTGGATCCGACACCTTGAACATCTTGATCATGAACTGAGTGACGCGGCTGCCCCGGTCGCGCTCACGAATGGCGAGGTCGCGCTGGGCGCGCGCCCTGCGCGCCTGCACCACCGTGCCCGTAACGCCGGTGGCGGCAGCCAGGAACGCCAGAGAAGCCAGCGCCACCGCGATTCGGTTTCGGCGCACAAATTTGCCCGCACGATAGGTCAGCGTATCGGGCCGGGCAGCTATCGGCTCATGCCGCAAGTAGCGCTGCAAATCGTCGGCCAGCGCCGTGACCGAAGCATAGCGTTCGCGCGGATCCTTCTTGAGCGCTTTAACAATGATCGTGTCAAGGTCGCCCTGCAACAGTCGGCTCAGTTTGTCGGGCGTGGTAGTGCGCCGGGCGGCGTTCGTAGTCGTTTCTTCGCGGTTGGCTCTTTCCGTGGTCACGATATCGGAGGGACGCGTCGGCTCGGTATCGACGATCGCCTTCACCAGTTCCGCTGGCGAGCGGCGACCCTTCCCAGCAGGGTGCTGTCCGGTCAGCAGCACATACAGTAGGACGCCGAGGGCATAGACGTCGGTGGCAGTCGTGACGGGTGCGCCCGTCACCTGCTCCGGCGCCGCGTACTCGGGCGTCATCGCCCGGCCGCCTTCCACCGTGAGCAGAGTCGCGGTGCCATCTTCCGCTTCGCCCTCGAGCAGCTTGGCTATTCCGAAATCCAGCAGTTTCGCCTGCCCGTCCTTGCTGACCAGCACATTGGACGGCTTGAGGTCGCGGTGCACGATCAGGTTCGCGTGAGCGTGGGCCACCGCCCCCAGCACTTCCAGGAAAAGGCGGATTCGCGCTTCCACATCCAGTTTCTGCCGGTCGCAGTAGCCATCAATGCTGTCACCCTCGATATATTCGAGAACCAGATACGGTTGACCCGCGGCCGATACCCCAGCATCGATAAGCTCCGCAATGTGCGGATGCGAGAGCCGTCCAAGAATGCTGCCCTCGCGCTTGAACCGCCCTTCACCGCCTTTCCCCATCAGTGCGATGTGGATGAATTTCACCGCCACTCTTCGTTCGAAACGTCCGTCGTTGCGCTCCGCCAGCCACACGCTTCCCATTCCACCCTGGCCAATCTGGGAGAGCAGCGTGTATGGCCCCAGTGTCTGGCCCGCGAGGCCCGCGGAGTTCGGCAACCCGAACCCTCCCTTCTCCAGGAAACCTTCTTGTGACAGCACCTGGTGTTCCTCGAGGAGATCTGTCAACTGTGCGACCAGGGTAGGGTTCCCTTCGCCAAGCGAGCGCAGCCAGCCGGCACGCTCATCGTCAGACATCGCCAGCGCCTGATCCAGGTATGGGCTTATCGCCAACCACTCATCCGGGCTCAGTGTAGGCATAAAATCCTCAGAGCAATGAATCCACGCTGATTTTTCGATGGAGGTAGATGCGCGCCTTCTCCCAGTTCCGCTGCACCGTGCGCTCCGATACGTCTCGCATGGCGGCAATTTCCCCAAACGAAAATCCGCAAAAGAACTTCAAGTC
>JBEKOZ010000777.1:0-2701 GCA_049521275.1 Bryobacteraceae bacterium
TGATCGTCATGGCGGTGACTGTCGTCGCGGCCTTGCCGATTTTGTCCGGAACTGCCTTCGGCGTGGTTTCGGGTGCGATATCGGGATACGTTCGCGATGGCAGCGGCGCGCCGCAAATGGGTGCCGCGGTGGAGATTCTCGGTTCGACAGCCCAGGCGCTGAAGGCCTTGACATTCAAGGTTTTTACCGACGATCGCGGCTTCTACTCGGTTTCGCGCCTGCTTCCCGGAACCTATAGCGTCAAGGTAAGCGCACCGTCGTTCCTGCCTACCCTGCGGGAAAAGATCGGCGTGCGTCCTGGCGCGAGGTTGATGGTCAACGTCACCTTGACTACGCTCTTCGAGGCCATCCAGTTAGTGCCGCTGCGCGGCCCGGTGGATGATGACGATTGGAAGTGGACGCTGCGCTCTGTCGCCAACCGTCCTATCCTGCGTGTGCTTCCGGATGGAACGACGGTAGTCGAGCAGAGCGGAAACTCGCCCCACGGTTTGAAAGGCGCTGTGACTCTTCTCGGCGGATCGCCGAGCCAGGGGTTTGGTAGTCCCGCCGACATGACGGCCGGTTTCGCCGTCGAGCGATCGCTGTTGTCGAGTGGCACACTTCGACTGAATGGCAATCTTGGGTATGACGCGGACGGCCAGAGTATTCCCTCAGCCGTTTTGCGCACCACCTATACCAATCGCTTCAACGGCGTCTTTGAGCCTTCGGTGGCGATCACGGCTCTGCGGCTGAATTCGCCTGATACCAATGACATGCTGGACGAGTCGCTGCAGGCGCTGTCGGTAACCAGTTCCGATCGAGTCGTGCTCGGTGACCGGTTGGAGATGAAGCTGGGAAGCGAATTGCAGACCATCCAGTTTATGGGGCGGGTTCGCGCGTTCAAGCCGTTTGGGTCAGCCGACTTCCACGTTACTCCGAACACCGTCGTCGAATATCAATATGCCAGTTCAGTTCCGAACACGGGCGTTGAGAATCATTTGGACGATGGCATCGAGTCGACTTCAGCAGATTTGAGCGAGACGGCGCCGCGGATGAGTATCACGAGCTTTACTCCGGCAGTTGAGAGGGCTCATCATCAGGAAATATCGCTCTCCCAGCGGGTCGGCAAGACCAGCATGCAGGTGGCATATTATTCGGACCACCTCGTTGATCCCGTGTTATCGGGAGTGGGCGAAATGTCGGCCGCCGAAAACATCGCGCAACTGGGTGATGTGCTGCCAGACATTTACTCCGGCACCTTCAGCTATCAGGGGAACGACTTCGCGACAAACGGGATGCGCGCGGTATTGCAGCAGAAGATCTACTCCGACCTGGCCGCGACGTTAGAGTATTCCTATGGAAGTGTGCTCGACCTGTCGCGCCCGGATGTTCAACTGGAGGACGCGCGAGAGTGGATACGCGCTGAGCGGCGCCAAGCTGTGGCCGCGAAGTTCAGCGGATCGATTCCCAAGTCGAAGACACATTGGACCGCGTCCTATCGCCATACCGGCGGGCGCGCGTTGACTCCGGTCGATCTCTTCGACACGTCACCGGGCCAAGCTTATCCTTATTTGAACGTTTGCCTGCGGCAACCGATTCCCGCCCGATTTTTTGCCGGTCACCTTGAAATCCTGATGGACCTGCGAAATCTCCTGGCGCAGGGGTATGTGCCGGTGATGGGCCGGGATGGCCGGACGCTTTATCTGGTGCAGTCAGCGCGCTCGGCACGCGGCGGCGTGGCCTTCAGCTTTTAGTTCCCGCCTTCAGATTCTCTCTGATGATCCTTTCCAGTACTTCTTTGTGTGAAGTTGAACACTGATCTTTCGTGCGTACTCGTTTATAATTCCGCGATCTTACCGAGACTCTATTTCGCGGTTGTGGAGCGAAAGTTCGCTTCGCCCTCCGCGACGACTCGCGTTTAAGGAGAAGAGGCAATGAATCTGCGACCGATGTTGCTGGTAGTGGTGCTGTTGGCGGGAGTCGCGTCAGCGCAGAGCTTCCGCGGTGGAATTCTGGGAACGATTACCGACGCGACCGGAGCCTCGGTCGCCGCAGCTAAGGTCACCGCGACCAATACCGACACGGGATTGGTGCGCGAGAGCATAACCGACACGGACGGCAACTACAGTTTTAGCGAGTTGCCGCTAGGCAATTACTCGATCACCGCCACTAAAGAGGGTTTCCGCACGCAGACGGCGACCAACATCGTGGTAGAGGTTGAAGGTCCGCA
The DNA here is from genome assembly GCA_049521275.1 of Bryobacteraceae bacterium. Lineage (GTDB taxonomy): Bacteria > Acidobacteriota > Terriglobia > Bryobacterales > Bryobacteraceae > Palsa-187. The sequence goes on from JBEKOZ010000777.1 coordinate 2,210, forward strand.
GCGCGCAAATTTGACGATGACTCCGGGACGAGTCGACGAAAGAGTGGAAGTGCAGGCCGACGTGCCTCTGGTGGAAACCAGCAGCGACACGCTCGGCGGGACGATACAGGCGGAAGATTTCAAGGATCTGCCGGTCAATGGACGCGATTTCATGAAGATGTTGACGGCCGTTCCGGGAGCGAATGCCGATCCCAGTTCGGTGAACGATTCTCCGGGTTCTTTCGGAGTTTTTTCGGTGAACGGCAATCGCGGCCGGTCGAATAACTTTCTGCTCGACGGCACCGACATGAATGATGGTTTCAGAAATGACAATGCCATCAATGAGGGTGGCGTATTCGGGATTCCCGCGACGCTCTTGCCCGTGGATGCGATCCAGGAAATGGCGATTCTGAATAACACGGAAGCTGAGTATGGACGGAACTCGGGGTCGATCGTCAACATCGTGACGAAGTCGGGGACCAATAGCTTGCATGGGTCGGTGTTTGAATATTT
>JBEKOZ010000778.1:0-2698 GCA_049521275.1 Bryobacteraceae bacterium
GTTGCGATAGTGGCCGTAGGCGAGCCAGAGCCGGCTGGCGGCGCTATTCAATGTCACGCGTCCGATGCGCGGAGCGTCAAAATCGGTGGCGGGGCGGAAGCCGATCCATGCGGATTCGGGCTGGAGCGACGTCAAGGCCGGGACCAGAGCGCCCGCGCGCGCGGCAACGTCGGAAACAATTTGGGCATCGATTGTGCGATCGAACCCGGCGTCTTCGGTGGAAGAGCCCGCGATGGTGAGCCCGTCCGCGCGCTGCAGAACGTAGGTGTGATCGTGACGGACGGTGGCGGCCAGAGATCCGGCTGGGAGCCGATAGCCGAGCAGATGGCCTTTCATCGGAAAGGAGCGCGGGAGCGGGTAAGGCTGGCCGTGGATGGTGACGTCGATGCCGCCGCTCCAGGCGCCCGCGGCCATGACCGCGAATGGAGCCTGGATGATTCGGTCTCCGATGGAAACATGGGCCCATGTGGCATCGGCGGCGATAGACTTTACGCGCGATTCCTCCTGGATGTTCACCCCGCGCGCGAGACAGGCCGCGCGAAGAGCGGTCATGAGACCAACCGGATCGAGAATGGCTTCGTTGAGATAGTGGATGGCGCCAATAGCGTCCGGCCGGACCATCGGAACCAGGGCACGGAGTTGGCCGCTAGTGAGAACCGCCGACGGAATACCTGCCGTTCGCTGAAAAGCCGCGCGCCGGGAGAGCGATTCAAACTCAGCCTGGGTGAGGGCGATCTGGACCGCGTCCATCTTGCGAAATTCGACGCGCAGGCCGCTGTCGGCTTCGAGCGCGGCCACGAAGTCCTGATACTTGGCCAAGCTGCCGATAGCGAAATCGAGCAAAGGCGACGGCTGGTCGAATTCGCCGCCAGGGGTGAGCATGCCAGCCGCGGCGGAGCTGGCTTCGGAGCCAATTCTAGCGGCATCCAGCAGCAGAACGCGCCGGTTATCGCGGGCCAGCCGCCAGGCGATGGAGGCTCCGATGACGCCGCCGCCGGCGATGATAACGTCGAAACGTTCCGGCATAGCTATGAGACGGGCGGGGATGTTTGGAAGGGATTCAAAATCGTGATGGAGCCGAACTGCTGGCCTGCCTGGAAGTCTTCGCTCAGGAGAAAGCTACATCTGGTGCGCTCGGCGGCGGCGACAATCAGCCCGTCCCAGAAGGAGACTTGTGTTTGATCGGTCCAATGCCACGCACGTTCGAGCATGCCTATCGTCACGTCCGGGGGGTTCCATTCCCACATGAGCTTCACATAACTCCGCGCATCCTCAGGTGGGACTCCGAATTTTCGAATCGCGTTGAAGTAAAACTCCTGCAGAACCTGCCAACTCAAAGCGCCACACGCATTCTCCCACAGCCATTCCGTCCACGCTCCAGCTTTCGCGCGTTTCACGGGATCTGATTTGTCCTGCGCGTAGAGAAGTACGTTGCTGTCGCAGAAGTATCTAGCGCCGTTCATGCGCTTCGTCACGGGTAAAACGCTTGGAGGCATCGATCGAGCCCCCGAGATCGCGCGACAGCTTCTTCCACTCCTCGTAGGCGCGCCAATAGGAATCGGACGCGCGCATTTCCTTTTCGAGCAAGCGGCTGACGAGCTTGGAAACCGAGGTGTTTTCGTCAGCAGCTTTGCGGCGAGCCCAATGGGCGACTTCGGGGTCGAGGGTGATGGTGACGTTCTTCAGCACAGGATCAGTGTAACACGAAAACACGCGGCCGCAATCCCTTAACGTTCTTCTAGTATGCGTGGCACAATTGTATACGATTGGACCAATCGTGAATAAGACGCTATACTTGCCTGACGATGAAGCGGAGACCTGGGAAAAGGCGAGGCGGCTAGCCAATGATCGCCTATCCCCCGTTATTTTAAAGGCCCTGAAGGAGTACATCATGACGAAACAAGCAGAGGCCTCGGAAGCTGCGGGGTTCGAGCGAATCGAGCTTGAATATGATGATAGTGACGATAGCCATCTCCCGAAAAGGAAGGCCTTCCGAGGACAGTGGATCTTCCCCCCCGAAGATGCCCTGCATCTTCCGGGCACCAAGTTTGGCGACGACCAGTCTCGGGCTTATGCAGTCGGAGTTACCGCAAAGGGCAATGTCGTTGTGTATATGTGGAAGTGTGGCGCCAAGCACGACTACGGCCACAGGTTTTTGGTTTTCCCGTCGTTCGAAGAAGCGGCTCTAGGCGATGATCTCAACCACGCCATTCGGGAAGCCGTGCGAAAACGCGGCGTGCCGGTCGAGGAGCTCGACATCTGATGATTTCCTTCGATATTGCGCGGATCATCAAGGGCACGATAACGAAGCCGACATGGCTTGAGGTTGCAAGTCTAGTCGTAATCGGAGGGTTGTTCGTCCTGGTCGTGCTTCTTCTTCGCTGAGCCGGAGTCTATCGGACTAGCACGCGGCGAAGAGCGTCTTCCACTTCCGCCATGCGCACGGGCGGCAGGATACCAACGCGACGGGCGAGCGGGCCGCGAAAACGCGCGTGATCGAGTGATCGAACCTGGAAACAAAGGAATACGGTATCCTTGGGGAGTCCGCATTCCGCAGCGGTGACGCGGATGTTCGTCGGATAATCGCGCGAGACGTTCTTCGAATCGGTGCCCGCTACGACTGTGACTACGAGCGGCTGGGCGTTAAGGGTGTCCGAGGACACAACGAGCACCGGCCTTTTTCCGGCCTGCTCCCTCC
>JBEKOZ010000779.1:0-2690 GCA_049521275.1 Bryobacteraceae bacterium
GATGATCAAGGCTCATCCATGGCTGGGAGTGGGGCCGGAGCAGGTGGGCAAGCAGTATTTGCAATACGTTCCCGCCGATGTGAAGAAGCTGCCGACGGGATACTATCAGCATCTGCACAATGTATACATTCACTATGCGGCGGAGCGCGGCGTGCCGACAATGCTGATGCTGGTGTGGATGCTGCTGCGCGCGCTGTACGATTTTATCCGCACGCTGCGGAGGCTTCCGGCAGGCGCGGAGGAGCGCTGGGTGCTGCACACCGGCATCGCGGTGATCATCGCGATCATGATCGCGGCGTGGGAGGAAGTGAATCTGGGAACGAGCGTGGTGCTGGCGATGTTTCTCGCCATTGTCGGCTGTGGATACGTCGTCGTTTCTACTTGCCCGGAACGACGATCATCCCCGTCGTCTGATCCGCGTTTAGATCGATGACGCCGCGAAGCTTCAGCGTCATCGGATCGTAGAGTTCGATGTCGTAGCCGGCGCCGTAAATATAAAGATCCTTGCCGGTGCTGGACATGCCGAAAGTGTAACGGGCGCGGCCGTCGAATTCCTGGGTGCGCAGCACTCTGCCGGTGGGAATATCGATCACCCAGAACTCCGACCTCTTGTTTCCACCGGTGCCGTTGGTGGTCACCGTGTAGCCGGTCTTGTGATCCGGCGTGATGTGCAGGCCCTGCATGCTGGCGGCCGCGGGACCGATCGGCGTGAACTGAAACGTCCGCTTATCGAGGTCGAAGCGCGCGATGCCGAAAACATTCTTATGCACCACGGGATCCGACGAGATGAACAGGCTGACCAGCACGCCGGGCTCTTGCAGTCCGTCGAGCTGCTGGCCCAGGTTCACGTTCTGCATGCCTGGAAACTGGGGTTTGGAAAGTTCGATGGTGTCGACGACCTTGAAATCGGTGGTGTCGTAAATGGTGATCGCGGAGCCCATGCGGTAGAGATATTTTCCGTCGGGCGAGAAACGTAACCCGCCGCCGCGTCCGCCCCCGGCCGCATCCTCGCCGCCGGGCATGTCGACAAACTTTACGATTTTCTTTTGCGCCAGGTCGACGATGGCAAATTGCGTCTTACCCTGCTCGAAGCGGTCGATTTTCTTTTCGATGGGGCGCACGATCAGATAGAAAAGCTTGCCCGAGGGGTCCGGCGCCGCCGCGCTGAGGCGCATTATCTTGCCGCCCTCGTTGAGCAGGAACGAATTGGTCACTTTGCGCGTGGCGACGTCGATCACTTCGATGCCGTTTTTCTCGACGGTAAAGGCGTAGATGGTCTTCTGGTCGTCCGAAATCATCATCCCGTGCGCGGTGCCCGTCTGGAGCTCGATGTGATCGACAACCTTTTGTTTCGCCTCGTCCACGACCTGGATCTGACGAGGCCAAGTGCCGACGAAGAGGGTTCCTTGCGCGGCTGCCGATGATGCGAGCGCCGCTAGAATCGCGAACAGTGCTCTCATGGAAATACCAGATCGAGGTTGCGCCAGTCCTTGGTGGCCGCCGCGCATTTCGCCGTCCAGTCCGGATAATTGTTCACGTGATCCGGCACCTGCGCGGGCCAGTAGCAACTGATGTAACAATCATAAAGATCGCGCTCCACTGGCTGGCAGAGACCGGCCGTTCCGCCAGAGGAATCGACTTCCCAACCCGGCGAAAAGACGATGGTGCATCCCATGGGGACATGGGGACGCTGCGCGGCGGGACCTTGCGGACCCTGCATGGCGACCACGTCGTCTTTGTTCTGCTCGACGTATTCCTCGATGCGTCGCGCTTTTTGATTCACGGCTCGAATATGTTTCATGCTGCGGCTTTCCTATCGGAAAAGTGTCTCAAAAAATCGGGGTTCTCAGCGGCGATCGCGCCGTAGATTTCGAGGCAGGTGTTGGTCCAGCCGCGAATCCAATCGCAATAATGCAGGTTCGGATGACCGGTATCGCCGTAACGGACATAGGCCTCATGATGGCAGCCGCCGGCGCACACCGGGCGAGCCCAGCAGGTGCGGCAGTCGGTCTTCACCTGAATGTGGCCGCGTGAAAGAAAATCGTTCTGCTTCGCTTTATCGATGCCCGTGGACACGTGGCCCAGCGTGTGCGTATCGGAATCGACAAAACGATGGCAGGGCGCGATATCGCCCGAGGGTCCGACTCCGACGAGGCCGAGTCCCGCGCCGCACGGATGCGATTTATTCACGCCCTGGTGGAGCTCGGCAAGCGTGTCGCTGACATTCGAAAATCCATGATGCTCGCCGCGCAACGCATGGGCGAGATACTCGGCTGCGAGAGCGCCAAACTGGTTGAGCACCGAATCGAGCCCGCGGTTGTCGATCGAATATAAACGATTGGGCGACGTCGTGACCGGTGCGAATCCAATCTCGTGGAAGCCCAGATCGTTCTTCAGATGGCGGTAGGTCCCGAGCACATCCATGGCCTGCGAAGTCATCGTGACACGGGCGACGATCGGCCGCGTCTTGTGCTCCTTGATCAGCGCACGCACACGCGGCTCGATGATATCGTAACTGCCTTTGCCGTTCGAGAAGACCCGAAACTTGTCGTGCGCGGCTTTATCGCCGTCCATGCTGACAGTCACGCCGATTTCATTTTCCGAAAGATATTCAATGACGGCGGGCGTCAGCAGCGTGGCGTTGGTGGTCAGGCTGAAATCGACGGAGCGGCCTTGCTCCGCGGCCTTTT
>JBEKOZ010000780.1:0-2678 GCA_049521275.1 Bryobacteraceae bacterium
CCGTATCGCGCGCATGACCAACACGGTAAGCGATTTCGGACGGGAGATGGATTCGCTCGCCGACGTGATCGCGTTCGGCATCGCGCCCGCAGCACTGGCGTTCGTGTGGGGCGTCCAGTTTGTCGAGCCGGTGGCCGGCGTCGATCCGAAATACTTTGAACAATTGAACGGCGCCGGATACTTTTTCTCGTTCATGTTTCTGCTGTGCGGCGCCATGCGTCTGGCCCGATTCAATATTCAAAAGAATCCGATGCCGAAAAATCCGGGGCGGCCGGACCGGAAATATTTTGTCGGCCTGGCGATCCCTTCGGGCGCGGCGGTGGTGAGCAGCATCGTGTACGTCTGCGACGGGGTGCCGTTGCGCGGCTGGATGTGGTGCGCCGCGTGGCTGGCGCTGCTGGCATTGTTATCTTTCCTGATGGTGAGCACCTGGCGCTATCCCAGCTTCAAGGATCTGAGCCTGACGCGTCCGCGCTCACCCGTTACCATTATTCTGCTGGGCGGCGCGATATTAATGATCTGGCTTTTCTCTAAGCCCGCGTTGTTTGCGATGGCCATCGCCTACATGCTGAGCGGGATCGTCATTCGTGTCGGCGGCATCGTGAGGCGCAGACTGAAACCGCCGCCCCCCGAACCGGAGCATCAAGTTGGCTGAGCCTTTCCTGGTACGACCGCTGGTCGCTGTGGTGGGTGGCGACACGCTGCTGGCGCGCGAGCTGCGCGAGTTGCTGGCGGAAGCCAAGCCGGCGCCGCGGGTCGAGCTGATTTCAGGCGTCGCCGATCAGCTTCTGACGGGTGACGAAGAAGCCGGCGACGAACCCGTGGTGATGGTGCCTCTCGCCGCGCAAAGTTTCGAAGGCGCGGCGGTGGTGTTTCTCGCCGGAACGCAGGCGTCCAGCCGCAAAGCGCTCAAGCTCGCGTCAAAGAATACGGTGTTGATCGATCTTACAGCGGCGCTCGAAGAACAGCCGAATGCCCGCTTGCGGGCGCCGTTTGCGGAAAAGGCCGCGTTGAAGAACCTGGGCGCGGTGCAGGTGATCGCGCATCCCGCGGCCATCGCGATGGCGATGTTCCTCGCTCGCGTGTCGGAATGCGCGCCCATCCGGCGATCCATCATTCATGTTTTCGAGCCGGCCAGCGAGCGCGGACAAAAAGGGCTCGACGAATTGCAGCAGCAGAATGTGGCGGTTCTGTCCTTCCAGAAACTCAAGACGGACGTCTTCGATACGCAACTCGCGTTTGCGATGCTCGCGCGTTACGGGGAGGAGGCAGATGAGCCGCTCGAGGGAATCGAGCGCAGAGTGGAGCGGCACCTGGCGTCGCTCCTGGCCGCCCGGGACGGCATCCCGATGCCGTCGCTGCGCGTGATCCAGGCGCCAGTATTTCACGGGCACAGTTTTTCGGCGTGGGTGGAGTTTGACGAAAATCCCGGCGTCGAAGCCCTGCACCGCGCGCTCGATGGCGATGGAATCGACGTACGGCCGGATGAGCCGCCGACCAATATCGGCGTGGCGGGACAAAACGGATTGAGTGTCGGCGCCATCTCCGTCGATCCGAATCAGGCGCGCGCCTGCTGGTTCTGGATGGCGGCGGATAATTTTCGATTGTCGGCGGAAAACGCGGTCGCGGTGATGAAGGAATGGCTGTGAAAAGTATTGTGCCGCTCGCGGCGATGACGTTGGCCTCCTGCGGCTATCATCTTGCCGGGCATGGCGATCTGGTGCCGAAGTCGATTCACAGCGTCTGCATCCCGGCGTTCAAGAATGCGACGTCGCGCTACAAGCTTTCGGACCGGCTGCCGGAGGCGATCTCGCGCGAGTTCATTTCGCGCACGAAATATACCATCAGCACCGATACCAATACCTGCGACGCGATTCTGCGCGGCGCGGTGATCAACTATCTGGCGTTTCAGACCACGGTCGATGCGACACCAGGCAGTCCCGGCCTGGGGCGAGCGACGGCCGCGGACATTCACGTCATCCTCAACATCGCCTTCATGGATCGAGCGACCGGGAAGGTGCTCTACAGCAACACGAATTTCGACGCTCGGGAGCGCTATGAAATCAGCGTCGATCCGATTGCTTATTTTGAAGAAAGCGACGCGGGGCTGAATCGCGTCGCGTTGCAGGTTGCGCGGCAAGTGGTGAGTGGGATTCTCAACGCATTCTGATATGACTCCCGACCAGTTTCTCGATCGTTTGCAGAAGAGCGGACCCGCGCCGGCTTACCTATTCCTCGGTCCGGAACCGTATCAGCGGGAACGCTGCCGCCGGGCTCTGCTCGCCGCTGCGCTCGAAGGCGAACCGGAGGGCCTGACGCGTCACGATCTGGATGAAATTCCGCTGGCGGCGGTGCTCGACGATGCGCGATCCATGTCGCTGTTCGCCTCCAAACGCGTCCTGTGGATCGCCGGGGCGGAAGCGGCTTTGCCGCGCGGAAGAGCGAAATCCGATGACGATGAGGAGGACGCGAAAGCGGGAGACGCGGCTGAGCTGGCCGCGTATCTGAAGGATCCGACGCCCGGCACGGTGATCGTGATTGAATCGAGCCGGTACGATTTTGAAGGCGAGGACAAAGCCAAAATCGAGCGGGTGCAGAAGTACTATTCCTCGGTCCCCGCGCAAGTGGAGTTTCGCCCGTTCGAGCCGGCGGAAGCCCGTGCGCTGGCGCAGTCGCTG
>JBEKOZ010000781.1:0-2673 GCA_049521275.1 Bryobacteraceae bacterium
GCGGCCGACGCGCTCGCGGCGTCCCTTGGCCACGTTAAAAATGAATTCGCTCGCCGACAATTTACCCGAGTAGACACGAATAAACGCCAGCTGACCCACAAACGGGTCGGTCATGATTTTAAACACCAGCGCCGAAAACGGCTCCGTGTCGCTCGCGTTGCGGATCACCGTGACATCCTTATCGTCGACGTCATGCCCGTGAATCGGCGGCACATCGAGCGGCGAAGGCAGATAATCCACCACCGCGTCCAGCAGGTTCTGCACGCCTTTGTTCTTGAAAGCCGTGCCGCAGATCACCGGGAAAATCTTCTGCGCGATGGTCGCCTTCCGGACGCCCGCCCGCAGCTCGGCTTCGGTGATCTTCTCGCCCTCGACGTATTTGTGGAACAGTTCGTCGTCGGACTCGGAAACCGCCTCCACCAGCTTGTCGTGATACTCCTTGGCTTGGTCCGCGTATTCGGCTGGAATCTCCACGTCATCGAACTCCGCGCCCAGCGTCTCGTCGCGCCAGATACGCGCGTTCATCTTCACCAGGTCGATCACGCCCAGGAATTTGTCCTCCGCGCCGATCGGGAGCTGCACGGCAACCGGACGGCACTTCAGGCGGTCGATGATGGTGTCGAAGGAGCGGAAAAAGTCCGCGCCCACCCGGTCCATTTTGTTGATGAAGCACATGCGCGGGACATGGTATTTGTCGCCCTGCCGCCACACCGTCTCCGTCTGCGGCTGCACCCCCGCCACCGCGTCGAACACCGCCACCGCGCCGTCCAGCACGCGCAGACTCCGCTCCACTTCGGCCGTGAAATCGACGTGACCCGGCGTGTCGATAATATTGATCGTGTAATCCTGCCACTGGCAGGTGGTCGCGGCCGACGTGATGGTGATGCCGCGTTCCTGCTCCTGCTCCATCCAATCCATCACCGCCGTGCCCTCATGCACCTCGCCGATTTTGTAGGTGCGGCCGGTGTAATAGAGAATGCGCTCCGTCGTAGTCGTCTTCCCGGCATCGATGTGAGCCATGATGCCGATGTTGCGCATTTTCTGGAGTGGTACCGTGCGAGCCATAAACTTTTCGATAATTACCAGCGGTAGTGCGCGAAAGCTTTGTTGGCCTCCGCCATGCGGTGAACGTCGTCCTTTTTCTTGATCGCTCCGCCGCGCAGATTGGCCGCGTCGGCGAGCTCATTCGCCAGCTTCTCCGGCATGCCCTTTTCGGGGCGCGTCCGGGCATTAATAAGGATCCAGCGGATCGCGAGACTAGTCCGGCGATTGTTCGGAACTTCCACCGGAACCTGGTAGTTCGCTCCGCCCACGCGCCGCGTCTTCACTTCGAGCAAGGGCTTGCAGTTCTCGACGGCCTTCTTGAACAGCTTCAAAGGATCGTCGCCCGACCGCTCTTTGATCTTGTCCATCGCCCCGTAAAAAATCTTCTGCGAGACGGCCTTCTTGCCGTCCCACATCATGGAATTCACGAATTTCTCCGCCAGCGTCGAGTTGTACACCGGATCCGGCGTAATCTCACGGGCTTCAGGTCTGTGTCTTCGCGGCATACGTTCCTCTTAGGATTTCGCAGGCCCACCCTTGGGCCGCTTCGCACCATACTTCGACCGGCTCTGCTGGCGTCCGCTGACGCCGGCCGTATCGAGCGTTCCGCGCACCACGTGATAGCGCACTCCCGGAAGGTCCTTCACGCGGCCTCCGCGGATCAGCACAATCGAGTGCTCCTGCAAATTGTGCCCCACGCCCGGAATATAGGTAGTGACTTCGATTCCATTAGTGAGCCGCACGCGCGCGACCTTGCGCAGCGCCGAATTCGGCTTCTTAGGCGTCGTTGTGTACACACGCGTGCACACACCGCGCCGCTGCGGACAAGCCTGCAGCGCCGGACTTGCCGTCTTATAACGCGTAGGGCGTCGCCCCTTGCGCACGAGCTGGTTGAACGTCGGCAAACTTACACTCCAATAAAGGTTGTTGAAATCTACCCGGAAGTAAGCAAACGACGCCTATTCCGAAACCTGCGAGGGTAGTAACTTCGGACTAGTCCATACCGAACCGGCGTAGAAACCGTTCCAGCAGCGGGACCGGCCCCCGGCCGGACTTCCCTAACGGAAAGTGGTAGCACAGGAGCAGAAGATCAAAACTCGCGAAACCTCTATGAGAATACAGGATCGTCGCCTAAGTTGTCAAATCGCCTAACAGCCGGGTAGTGGGTCCGTTTGAAAGTTAAGGGAGTTTAACGCCGTTCCCCTAGTCTTCTTTTGCCGGGATGGGCTCTGTTGATACTGTTGGTTGGGGGACATTGACGGGTTGCTTTGTTTTGGTTGGAGACGGTTTTGTTATGATCCGTAAGAATGGAATAGGCGGAGGCTGCACAGACATCCGCGCCGCCGTGTTTTGCACAAATTCCCGAGCATAGGGCCATGTGTTAAATATTGCATTTCCATCTTTGAACGCAGAGATCGATTCTTCGGACGGCTGGTAAGATGTGTCCTCAATCAAGTATTCAGCGTCGAACACGCATTCGATACTGAAATGCAACGATGGGGGTGACGAGCTGTCGTAGCTTTGAAAATGGTATGCGACGGCCACACGAAGAATGCCGTCTGTGATCGTGGACGCATCAGTATGGTGCGATAGCCTGATGGAGAATGGTGCAGCCATACTTTCCACTGA
>JBEKOZ010000782.1:0-2673 GCA_049521275.1 Bryobacteraceae bacterium
ACGCGAAAGCCCCAGCCATCCGGTTTGATGAGGGCCACCTGCGACGCCGGAAACCTTCAGGCTCTGGCTCTCGTCGCGCGCCCGAACGACGTAGCTGATCCTTCCATCCGGCAACCAACCGGGCCGTAAGTTGGCGGAACCGTTGCCGGTGAGGTTGCGACACTGATGCGTTGCGAAGTTGAGCGGCCAGATGTTGGCAATGCCCCCACCGCGAGTGGAAACGAATGCGAGCGTCGCGTTATCGGGAGATAGCGCCCCCTGATCGTCAAAGGCGGGATCATCGGTGAGTCGCTCGAGCCCTGACCCGTCCGGATGGACGCGATAGATGTCAGCGAGACCATTGTGTTCGGATGTGAGCACGACCCACTTCCCGTCGAGCGAGAGGTTGGGCGAATATTCGATCTCATCGTGCCGCACCAGAGAGTGCTCATTGTTTCCGTCGGCGTCAGCGATGAATAGGCCCACATCGGGAACCGCAAAGCGGTTGAAGAGAACCCGGTGCTTTTCCGCTCCGTGAGCGCCGCTCCCTAGCATCGCGATCACAAGTACGAAACTCATCTGGCGCATCCGTTGGTTCTCCGTTTTCTAAGATGTAGTGATTATAGGTCATCGCGTGCGAGAGGGAACTCCGAAGGGGACCCGGCTTCCGGGAACTGCACCGAGCACCTACAATGGACATCTGAGGTGAGTAGCATGAATTCAATCCGCAAGTGGACTATCTTAGGAATCGTTGCCGTGGGCGCGCTCTTCGCCCAGAACGCTGGCGTCAACCGCACGATCGTGAAAACCCAGGACGTTTCGGGGGGTCACCAGGCGGTAATCGCGAGCGTCACGATTGCGCCAGGGGCTTCCTCTGGACGCCACACTCATCCCGGTGAAGAGATCAGCTATGTCATCGAAGGCGAGGGCGAAGTCCTGATTGACGGTCAGCCGCCCCTCCAAATAAAGGCCGGCGATGGTTTCGTGGTTCCAGCCGGGGCCATCCACAATGCGCATAACACGGGCACTGTGCCCATTAAACTGGCTGCCGTTTACTACATCGAGAAAGGCAAGCCACTCGCCACGCCTGCAAAGTAATTCGGCGAAATCTTCACGCCATTCTTTTTTCGTAAACGACCTTGTCGTCGGCTCCCATCTGGTAGTAGCCGCGTATGCGGGCGATCTCGCGATAACCCAGAGATTCGTAGAATCGCCGCGCACGAGCGTACGTTTCCCTGGACGCGGTCTCGACCAGGATCAACCGGCCGCCGCGCTCGCGAATTTCGCGTTCGGCCGCGGTCATCAGCAGGCGCGCCGCGCCGGAGCCGTGCCATTGCGGGTCGACCGCAATCCAGTAAAGGTCGAAGGTAGCCTCGGTGAAAGGCGCTCTTCCGAAACAGGTGTAGCCGATCACCTGCGCGCCGGTTGAAAGCACCAGCACCTGATAGTCGCCCTGGGGATCGACGAGAGAACTCTCCACCAGTTCGATGGCCACGCGCACCTCCTCGTCATTGAACGCTCCAGTCGAGATGAGGATGCGGCGGAGCGGCTCAACATGCCCAGGTGCGGGCGCAGTCAGCCGCGGCTCGCGCAATTGCGGAGCCGGCGATCCGGGAAATGAGTTCGTCATAATGCAGCCCTCCTTTCGCCGCCGCTCGGGCGAGACCGGCGTCGGGGGAAAGATCGGGATTGGGATTAACCTCCAGTATGCGCGGATCGCCTCGGGCGTCGAGCCGAATATCGATACGAGCGTAATCGCGGCAGCCGAGCAGGCGATACGCCTGGAGCGCGAGCGCGCCAAGCCGCTCCGCGAGCGCTTCGCTGAGGTTGACGGCGGGACAGCGCACAGGCGTTCCCTGATCGTAGACGGAGCCCGGAATCCATTTGGCTTCGTAAGTCACGAGGTTGGGCAATCCGGCCGGGAGTTGATACTCGATTTCAGAAGCCGGAAGAATCAGACCGTCGAACAGAACGCCGACGTTGAACTCGCGGCCGGGCAGGAACTCCTCTATCAGACAATCCTGCCGCCACAACGCAGCCACTTGAGCGGCCTGTGTCAGCGCGGCCTCGGGCGAGGCGCAAACACTGGCCGCGGACAGCCCATGGCTGCCATCTTCACTGCGCGGTTTCACAATCAGCGGGGGAGTTAGCCCCCTCAGAGCATTGATCCCTTCGTGCGGAAACACGCGCCATTCCGGGACGGGAAGTCCGCTACTTCGGAGCAATTCCTTGCAGCGGACTTTATCGTGGGCCATGGCGAGGGCCAGCGGGTCGTTGCCGGTGAACGGAATTTGCAGCATTTCGAGCAGCGAAGCGATGGCCGCCTCCAGCCCGGATTCGCCCTGAAAGCTTTCGCAAATGTTGAAGATGAGATCCGGACCGAATTCCTCCAGACGATGGACGAGAGACATAACGCCGTCGCCGCACGGGATTTCATGTGCGGCGAATCCGGCGCGGACGAGGGCTTCGGCGATGGCTCGCGCCGGACGCAGTCCCCCTCCCCAGGCAATGCGGTCCTCCGCGGCGCCCTTCGCGAGAAGACCACCATCATCGTTGTAAAGAACAGCGACCCGCTTCATACTCTTCGGGCAGCCTCGTCGACGATGCCGCGGATTAACGAGGCGTAAGGAATTCCGAGGCGGCCGCAGAGAATCGGGACGTCTCCATCGACGGGGTGAAGGCCGGGCAAGGGAT
>JBEKOZ010000783.1:0-2668 GCA_049521275.1 Bryobacteraceae bacterium
GCTGATTGAAGAATTCTCTTTCTAAAAAAAGGGGCCGGCCCGATTGCCGACCCCGTTCACAAGGAAGCGCCGTTATTGCTTTACCGGCGCACTGGACGACGCGGGAGCCGTCGTCTTCGGGGCCACCTTACTCACAGGGGCCTTCTGGTTAGCCACCTTGGTCGAACTGGCCGGCTTCGCGGTCGTCGCCTTGGTGGGTTTCTTAGCGGCCTTCTTCTTCGAAGTGGTCGCCGTGGTGGTCGAGCCCTGCGGGGTTGCGGGCGGCGTGGTCTGTGCGAACATCGCGGCCGCGGTCAACAGAGTGGTCAAACCGGACATCAGAATCGTGCGTTTCATTTTCGTTTCTCCTTATGCGGGGTGTTTTCGATCTCCCCTGGCAGATCCATCTTGCGGCCATATGCCTTTTGGAACACTAGCCCCCGCAGGCGACTTCATCGCACCTCCGCGTGGTATTCGCGCAGAGCGTTTGTTAATGAAAAAACGTTAGTGTGGAAGAAGTCCAATGCGCACACTGTTACGCGTCCTGGTGATTGGATTCGCGGTAGTCATCGCGCTTCTCGCCGCTGCCGCCGTCATCGGAGTTCACAACGCGCGGTCCATCACCGCCAGCGCCGCGAGCCTGGTCGCCGACCAACTGGTGATCACGCGTCTGCTCGATGAAGTCGAACGCGAACAGGAAGCGCTCAACGCCGCCTTCTACCGTCTCTCGCACGCACCGGAGAAGGTGGATCGCGCCAAAGTTCTCGCCGCTCTCGATGAAACCGGCGGCCAGGTGGCGATCCTGGTCCAGAGAGCCCACGGGGGTCCGGACGAAGCGGCGTGGAATGCGCTTGAACGCGCCGTGCTCGATTTTTCGACGGAAGCGCGGCAGTTATTGGCGGGCAAAAAAGAGCCTGGATTTTCGTCGCGCGATCTTTTCGTTCGCCACGAAGAGGTGACCACGGTCGTCGCACATCTCGCCGACCTGAGCTACGCGCGCGCCGCCGACACCCGCCGACGAGTGGACGCACAGACGAACAGCATCGTCACCGAGTCCGTGCTGCTGATCGGCGGATGCCTGCTGGTCGCGCTGGTTTCGGCGGTGGTCACGGTGCGCATCGCGGCCCGCGTGTTCCGCCAAATGGAGGCGCAAACGAGCGAGTTGAGCCGCGTGTCCTTTCGGATGCTGGAAACGCAGGAAGCGACCGCCCGCCGATTTTCGCATGAGCTGCACGACGAGTTGGGAGGCTCCTTGACCGCGATCAAAACAAATCTCACCAACGGCGAGCCCACCGCGGATTCGCTCAAACTCATAGACGACGCCATCGACAATGTGCGAACGCTGTCGCAGCTTCTTCGCCCGACTATTCTCGACGATTTCGGCCTGGATGCCGGGATTCGCTGGCTCGCAGACCGGTTCAGCGAACGCACTCATATCGACGTCGAGTACCGGTCGCACTTCGACGGGCGCCTTGCCGATGAAACCGAGACGCACTTGTTCCGCATTGTGCAGGAGGCCTTGACAAATGTCGCGCGTCACGCCAACGCATCGCGCGTGACGATTTTTTTGCGCGCGGAGAATGGAAACATCCGCCTGACCCTCTCCGACAACGGGCGAGGCCTCGCCCTGACGACGCCCGAACACACGGGTATGGGTCTGACCGGGATGACAGCGCGCGCCCGCAGCGCAGGCGGCGATTGCACCGTCTCTTCGACAGCTGCAGGCGTCACCATCGACGTGAACGCTCCCATGGAGTCTAAATGATCCGCATTCTGCTCGCCGACGACCACTCGCTGGTGCGCCACGGCTTTCGCATGATCCTCGCGGCGCAGCCCGATATGGAGATTGCGGGCGAGGCAGGCAACGGACGCGAGGCCGTCGAGCTCGCGCAAAAACTAAAACCCGACGTGGTGGTGATGGACGTCGCCATGCCGGAGTTGAACGGCATCGAAGCCACGCGCCGCCTGATCGAACTATCGCCGCGCAGCCGCGTACTCGCGCTCAGCATGCATAAGGACGCTGTCTATGTTCGCGAAATCCTGCGCGCGGGCGCCCGGGGGTATCTTTTAAAAGATTCCGCCGACGCCGATTTGTTGGCCGCGGTGCGCGCCGTCGCGAAAGGGGAGGGCTACCTGAGCCCTGGCGTATCCGACGCGGTGCTCAGCGATTATCGACGTCACGTGACCGACCCTCTCGATCTGCTCACCAGCCGCGAACGCGAAGTGCTGCAACTGATCGCCGAAGGGAAAACCAACAAGGAAATCGCGACCGCGCTCACCTTGAGTGTCTATACCGTCGAAGCGCATCGCGGGCGCCTGATGGAAAAATTAAATTTGCACAGCACCGGCGAACTGGTAAGATTCGCAGTACGCAGCGGCCTGATCGACTAATATGAATCTCTGCGACACCTGCCAACATTGCCGCATCATCCGCTCGGACCGCGGGTCCATTTTCCTGCTCTGCGAGCGCGCGCTTACCGATCCCACATTCCCGAAGTATCCGCCGCTGCCTGTTCTCGAATGCCGCGGCTATGACGAAGCAACCTCGTCGTAAAAGATTTCCAGCTCGACAGGCGAGCCTGTGCCAACGCCGAGCGTCTTCGCGGCCGACCCCTGATTCACCACCACCTCGACATATCCCGAGCTGCCGATAATCGCGAATAACTCGCCCGGCACGTTCTCCGCATAC
>JBEKOZ010000784.1:0-2655 GCA_049521275.1 Bryobacteraceae bacterium
GGCAGAGTGGGTGCGAAGCACAGATCCACGTTGACCAGCGATCCCCCGCCGACGGCCATTCCATTCTTGATGAAAATCGATCCGTCGGCCGACGTCCGAGTGCCGGCGCTTTCCTTCAATTCGTCGATGAGGCGAGTCTCCATCGCGCCGGGAACAGTAAACGAGCCGCGCTCCACCAGCACCACACGCTTGCCGCCGCGGCGCAGCTCATGGGCGAGCACGGAGCCCGCCGGACCGGAGCCGACCACCAGGTAATCGATTTCTCCATTTTTCAACGCGACTTCTTTTGCGACGGAGTCGTAGCGCAGTCCCGTCGGCGGCAGCTTCGGGCGATGGCTTGCAATATAACCGTCCGTCGCATACAAATTCAATTTGACGCCGGTTAATGGCTCCTGCAACGCCCCATATGTCCTGCTGAGATAAAAATTGCGCAGATTCATCGCGAGCCGGCGCGGACCGTTCTCGGAGCAGGTGTGCAGCAGGTACAGCACGTGCGCCCTCTGCGCCGGAGCAAGTTGCGCGAACGCCGTCACGCCCGCTGTCTTGAGGAACTCCGCCATGCCGCACGCGCTTCCGAACGCAGTCAGATCGTTAAACGGCGCCAGCAGCGCCTGAAACGCCGGAGCTTTTCCGGCCGCCAACCAGATCTGATCCCGAGCCTGCGTGAACATTGCGGTCAGCTCTGGCTTGTCCTGCACTTCATCGATGGGAATATAGGACGCAAACAGCGCGTCGTGAACGGCGCGCGGCACGTTCTGAGCCGCCAGGGGTAGAAACAGCAACCCGAGAATCAGCAGTCGTCTGCTCATGGGATATACTTCAAACCATACCGCGAAACATATGTTGAAAAATTTCTCGAAAATCCAAAAAATCGCATTGGGATTTGCCGCGTTGTTCCTGTTCGTGTATTCGCTCGATTACGTTCCGGGGATCATGGCGGCAAACGGCAAGATGTTTGGTCTCTTCAGCATGACTCCGATCGTCGATTTCGGACATCTGGCCCTGGGGACGCTGGCCGCGATTTCAGCCTTCACCTCCGCCAAAGTGTCGCGCATTTACTTTTGGGCTCTGGGCGTCTGGTATGGCATCGACGTCATCATGTTCTTCGTCTCGCATTTCAATTCGATGACCCTGCTGGTGAACGCGGCTGTCAACATGCCGCATTTTCTCACCTCCATCGCAGCATTTTGGATTGCCATCAACGTAGAACGCTCCCATGCGGCTCCCGCGCGTGCGTAGGTTCGCCAAGCGAGCCGGGATCGCCATCGCCGCGTTGTGCATAGTGCTCGCCGTCGCGGTGCCGGTTTTCATGGCGCGATGCTCCCGCGTGCAGCGTCCGCCGAAAATCCAATCGGAAGCATCCAGGCAGCGCATGAAACTTACCGCCGATATCAAGGACTACGCGCGCGCGGAGGATAGCACCTACTTAGGCTTCCCGGAATGGTTCATCGTATGGAGCTACACCGAAAAAGCGGACTTTCAGCAAGCGCACTTGCCGAGTGGTTTTCCTTTTCTAAAATCGATCCGTCAATATTGGTCAGGCTACTGTTGCGTCTATGGGCTGACACGCGGGAAATATCCATTCGATTTTGGCGAGCATCAGATGCTGGTGGTGATCGGCAGCAGCTTTTCGGTCGAGTACCTCATTCGAGCTTCCTACGAAAACACCCTCGGCCGGTTCACCGAATGGCTAAGCTCCGGTCAGCCCGTGGAGGAAGACGTTTATTCCAATCGCGTCGCCCGCGAGTACGCCGATTTCGTCCACATCCGGCCGTTTTACGAATTTTCTTTCTGGAAGCGCTTCAAAGGCCTGTGGTCCGATGACCCGCTGTGGGGCCGCCATCCCTTACGCAAGCTGGAGCGGCGAACGTTTCTTTCAATCGATTATTCGATCGAATCGCTGTATTGCTGGCTCATCGAAAAAGCCACCCACCTAAGCTACGGGATCGAGTCGGCGGACACCTACGCCTGGATTGAAAATGCCAGCGAGAGAATCTTCGCGGAGAACCCGAGGATTCACAAAGTGAAGGAAGTAGGCCCCGGCGCCTACATCGTGATCATCCCGCGCTATCAGGAGTTCACGACGATAGCCGAGTGGCTGGCCGACCGCGACGTCCACTTTGTCGAAATCGCCGGCAACGATGAAATTCTGGTCAGCGCGATTGCGCCCCGCAACTGGACCTACAATTTGACGGCAGGTGAGGAGGCGTTTTCGAGCGAGCTGGCGACGGCCCCTGAGTCGAAACGAGTCGCGATCTCGACGCCCGTCGGCAGCCTGCACAAAGTCGTGAACGAGCTGCGGAATCGCGGGATCAGGGTTGAGCATGTGTACGACTATTGACGTAAGAGTTCAAAGCTCCAGCCCGGCGCGGTCCCACTTCGCCAGACCCGCCCCCGCCTCGTAAGTGCTTTCAAAAAATGCCAGCAAAGCTTCCTCCGGCGCCTCAGCGCGGCGCACGTCGTCGTACATCAGAATGAACTCCGAGAGCTGCGGGTTCCATTTCGCTCCCGCCGGCCGGACTTGCGCGTCCTCGATACCGGCGGGTGGCGGGACGGTGTAGGCATAGTACGCGGGACCGTCCACGGCTCCGCCTCCTGGCCAAAAGCCTACGCTCGAGACTTCATGGGAGTACGCGGGGCCACTGATAACCCCTC
>JBEKOZ010000785.1:0-2650 GCA_049521275.1 Bryobacteraceae bacterium
CCTTCCGCTCGTGCGGCTGCTTGGGTTCGAGGCGCCGCTTCTCTTTCGTCGCAATCTTGACGACCGTCGTATCCTGAACCTCAATCAGGCCGTCGGTAACCATGTCGTAGAGAGTCGGAAGAAGCTCTTCCACCTTCTCCGCGGTTTCGATGAACTCGACTCTGATGGGGAGATGGTCGGCCAAAACCTCGACTTTCGGGGTATGCAGCAACCTGTGCGCGCCGAAGCCAGCAAGCGCTCGTGTCGCAGTCGCGCCCGCGACGCCCTTATGGAGAAGGAACATGAGGATCGACTCGTAGAGCGTGGTGAAGTGGTGCTGCGTATCGACGTTGACGTAAATCGTGACTTTCTTCGCGCTTCCCTTCGAGAGCATGGACACCTCCTTTGGCCGGAGCCAGCCAATCAGCAATATTACCCCTCTGGCTGTCCGGCCGGCTCGATCTCCGTTCCCACGTTTGCGGTCTTTAGAGTCGCACCCGGCAGTAAATGTTTCGGCAGGAAATAGGCATTCGCGATCGCGGTGGGAACAACCGCACTCGCGATAACCGTCGCCACCAGGTGCGAATACTGGGTCTGGTCGATGACGTGATGATTCAATCCGAATAGCGCCGAAATGGTGCCGAACGTCAGGCCGGTCGACATCATCAGCGAATAATACATGCCCTGATGCCCCAGGTAGTTGAATGCCCGCACGGTCGGCACCAGCGGCACCATCTTGCTGATCATCTTGGCGGCGAGCAGCGTCAGGAATACCAAAGGCGCGCCGATCAGGGCCGGAACCGACACCAGCGATCCGGCCCGGATGAAGTAGAACGGCGTCAGAAACCCGAACGTCAAGGTGCGCAGCCGGCGAATCAGGACGTGATCCTTTCCCACTGTCCCGGCGAGCACCATCCCGATGATGTAGGCGGGCAGCACCGCCTCGCTTCCCGCCCACCCAGCCAGCCCGCCCATGGCAAACAGTGTGAAGAGAATGTATTTCGCCTCCAGCTCAGACACCCGTCCGCCATAACGCTCAAAAAACCAGGGCGTCAGAAACGGCAGAATCGCAAACACAACGACGCTGACGACCACGAAAATCAGCGTCCTGATCGTGAACGGCGAAAAAATGAGGCCGAGAGCGATCACCGTGCCCAGATCGTTCACGAAACACGCCGCCAGAATCCCTTTGCCGAAATCCGTTCGATTCAGACCCAGCTCCAGCATCACGGAATAGACGACCGCGACCGACGTGGTCGAGAGTGCGACTCCCGCCAGCCAGCTCGGCATGATCGCCCAGCCAAGCACGAAATGAGCCACGGCGGCAGCTCCCAGAAAGGGAGCGAAGAATCCCACCAGTCCGACGACGAAGGCTTCTTTCCACTTGGTCCGGAAGATTCCCGGGTCCAGTTCCGCGCCGGCCAGAAACGTGAGGACGATCGCGCCGGTCCCCGCCAGAAATGCGATCCACTGCGACGTCGCCCCAAGAGCCGAGGTTCCGATCAAGGCGCCGATAATCAACTGGGCGACCGTCCCGACCACGATCTCTGAGAGCGCCGTTGCAATGCGAAACCAAATCGAAAGCAGCGTCGCCACGAGAGCCAATATCAGCCAAAGCGCTGCTACAAGCCAGATCTGTTCCATCCGCTTGATCTCCTTCTCTCAATTCTTTGGGAACCGCTTGAGGAGATTTGAACAAACACCCCCACAACAGCTTCCCGTTGTAGGAGTCATTGTCCGCGTAGCGCGGAATTAAGCGAACTCCACCGCTTCGGACAGCATACCTGATCCCTGGCTCGCTCGCACGCCACGGTAGTGTCCTAAAAGTGCGTTGATGCCGAAACGAGGGGCAGGGGTGGCTTAGCGGGGAGATGAGACTTAGCGGCCCAGTGTGACGCGCTGCTCACAGGCGGATAAGTTTAATCTCAACGAGTTGCGCGCGGCCTCATGGATGCATACAATGTTCGACAGAGGTGGCCAGAATGAAATCGCTTGCCGCGTTTGTTGTCACGATGCTAGGTGTGGTCGGGATTGTGGAGGCCCAATCACCCACGCCTTCGTCTCAGAGTGCTCAGGATAAGCCGAGCATAGTCCGCTCGATCAAGTACGTCAATTTCGGCGCGATTGACACGCAGGATATCTTGCGGGCTTATCAAGAGAACAACGTGAAGCTCAAGGTCGAGACAGCGTACGACCAGCAAGAAATCAATCGTGCGACGGCTGTATTGAAGGACCTACTGGGAAAACCGAACGCCAGCGTAAATGTGACAGTAAAGGCAAAACCACCGAATTCGCTGGAATTGACGTTTACCGCCGTCACGCCCTAAAACAAGGCCTCACGGAAACAATCTACGCCAGCAGGTCACTGATAGCCCAAACGCGATCCGTGATGCCTGCCTGCATGAATGACGCGAGCAACTCAAATTTCGCTATTCATGCCACACTCTTCGCGCCACTTCAACGATGCACTGGAGCTTCGCCCACTGCTCCTCCTCAGACAGGACGTTGCCCTCCTCGGTGCTGGCGAATCCGCACTGCGGGCTGAGGCAGAGCTGCTGAAGGTCGACGTATTTCGCCGCGTCGCCGATTCGCCGCTCCAGTTCATTAGCCGATTCGAGCGCGCCGGCTTTCGATGTAACCAGGCCAAGCACCACCGTCTTGTCTTTCGGAA
>JBEKOZ010000786.1:0-2640 GCA_049521275.1 Bryobacteraceae bacterium
GGCGACGATCATCGAGATGGTGCACCACACCAGGCTCGATTGCGTGATCGGCGCGGCGGGCCTGATGCGGCGCGCGTTGATCGAGGCGCTCCATCACGCCTGCCATCGCCAGGCGTTCGGACGTAAGTTGATCGACCAGCCGCTGATGCAGAACGTGCTGGCCGATCTGGCGATCGAATCCGAAGCGGCCACGGTAGTGATGATGCGCCTCGCGAGAGCAGTCGATGAAGGCGACCGGACGTTCGCACGGCTGGCCGTCGCGGCGGGAAAATATTGGGTGTCGAAACGCACGCCCGCGCACGTGGCGGAGGCTCTCGAATGCCTGGGCGGAAACGGATTCGTCGAAGAGTCGGCGATGCCGCGGCTTTATCGCGAGGCGCCGCTGAACTCGATTTGGGAAGGCTCGGGAAATGTCATCGCGCTCGATGTTCTGCGCGCGATCGCGAGGGAGCCCGAGGCGTTCGACCGAGTGCTCGCGGAAATTCGCCTGGCGAATGATCCACGGGTCGAGAGATTCGTAAGCACGATTGACGCGGAGGCGGTGGAATCCGAAGCTCGCCGATTTACGGAGCGGCTTGCGGTCGCGTTGCAGGCGTCGCTGTTAATTCGCTTCAGCCCGGCGGCGATTGCGGACGCGTTTTGTGCGTCGAGACTCGAGGGCGATGCGGGGCGTGCGTTCGGCACACTTCCGCCTCGCGTCGATTGTATCGCGGTGATCGGGTTGGCTTGAGCGCTCCGCGGCTCAGGCGTCGATACGAGTATCGACGCGGCACGCACGAGTGCGTGCCCCACATTTCCAAAGAACTGCAAACATTTATCGGGCGCGCCCTTTAGCCGGTCATGTACCGGCGGACATCCAACGCACGCAGGCCCTCAGGACGAGTGACTAGTATCGCCCCTCCCGGCCGGTCCGGTTCTCCGTTAGCAGAGCACCTGAACTCCTTGCCTATAAATTACGCGCAGATTGTTCAAGCGCCGTCGAGTGCAGGTGCAATGTTGCTGAAAAGGATCGAAATAAACTTGGCGATTTAAGCGTGGACGGCGTTGGCGTATTGATACGTCAGGCGAATATTCAGGGCGCGCTCGATCTTCTTAATGTCGCCGCGCTCGCTTTTCGTGCCGAAGGTTGTCGCCGTGCCGCGGGCTCCCGCGCGTCCAGTGCGGCCGACGCGATGGATGAAGTCTTCGGGAACTTGCGGGAGGTCGAAGTTCACTACGTGCGCGATGCCCTCGACGTGAATGCCGCGGGCGGCTACATCGGTCGCGACAAGGACGCGGAATTCTCCCTGCTGAAAGCCCTTTAAAGCCCGATTCCGCTGGCTCTGTGTGCGATTGCCATGGATGCTGGTGGATTTGACTCCACTCGTGGCCAGCTTCTTCGAGAGCCGGTCGGCGCCGTGCTTGGTGCGCGCGAACACCAGGAACGAACCTTTTTCGTCCTTCAGCATGTTCTGCAACAGGCCGACTTTACGATCCTGCTCCACTTCATAAACGTGCAGATCGACGTGCTCGGCTGGCTTAGTCGCCGAACCGACTGTGATGCGCACAGGATTTTTCACATGAGCGCTGATCAGATGCGCGACGCTCGATTCGATGGTCGCCGAGAAGAACATGGTCTGGCGTTCGGCCGGCAGCAGCGTCATGATTTTCTTGATGCTGGGCAGGAAGCCCATGTCGAGCATGCGATCGGCTTCGTCCAGCACCAGAATGCGTGCGCCGGAAAGCTTCACGAGGCGGCGCTCGATAAAATCGGATAAACGGCCGGGCGTGGCGATGAGAACGCGCGCGCCGCGGCGGATGGAATCAAGCTGCGGATGCTCGCTCATGCCGCCGACTACGACTGCGTCGCGAATGCCGGTATGCTTTGCGAGTTTGACAAAGGTTTCGTGAATCTGGATGGCCAGTTCACGGGTGGGGCTCAGGATCAGGGCGCTGACGCCCGTTTCGATAGGCTGCTTCAGCAGCGATTCCAGCAGAGGCAGCAGGAACGCCAGCGTCTTGCCGGTTCCGGTTTGCGCCGTGGCCACGACGTCTCGCCCTTCGAGCGCCGGCGGAATCGATTCCGATTGCACGGGCGTGGGAGTTACAAAGCTATTTTGGGCGAGGTTCGCCTGCAAAAGGGCGGATACAGGAAATTCAGAAAAAGTTTTCATTCAATCTTTCGGGGGAAAGAACCAGCGAGCCTTACAAGAACAGCACAAACGAGGGAAGGAAGCGGATTTACTTTCGATACGATTTCAGGATAGCACGCTTTTGACGCCGCCCGCGAACTGCGCAATCGTATCGAGCAGCACATCGCGGCTGACCGGCTTCGAAATGTATCCGTCCATTCCGGCCAGCAGGCAGCGTTCGCGATCGCCGTCCATCGCATTCGCGGTCAGCGCGATGAGCGGTGTACGAATGCCTCTCGACCGGTCCGTTGCGCGGATGCGCGCGGTCGCCTCGAAACCATCCAGCACCGGCATGTGGACGTCCATCAGGATCAAATCGAATTTGCCGGTCGAGCAAATTTCCGCCGCTTCCTGCCCGTTCGCGGCGATCACCACGGTGTGTCCGGCGCGCTCCAGCAGGCGCGAGACTACGGTCTGATTCACCTTGTTATCCTCCGCGACGAGAATGCGAAGGGGAACGAACGCCTTA
>JBEKOZ010000787.1:0-2623 GCA_049521275.1 Bryobacteraceae bacterium
GTCGGCATCGACTTCGGCACCACCAACTGCGCGGTCGCCGTCTCGTCCGGCGGCATCGTCGAGACAGCCCGTTTTGGCGCAGCCGCGCTAGAAACCTTCCGCTCCGTGCTCTATTTCGAGGGCGCGCAATCGCGCGGCCGCAAGCGCCCCATGGCCGGACCCGCGGCCATCGACGCCTACCTTGCGCGCGAAACCCCCGGCAGGCTAATCCAATCCCTGAAGTCCTTCTTGTCGAGCGCCCTGTTCCGCGAAACCTGGGTCAACAATGAACGCTACTCCGTCGAAGATCTGACCGCGTCCATGGCGCTCTCCCTGCGCGAACAAGCCGAGCGCCAGTTCGGCGACCTGGGCAAGCGCGTCGTGCTCGGCCGCCCCGTGCGCTTCGTCGGCGCCGACACTCGCGAAGCGGACGCCCTGGCCGTTTCCCGCCTGGAACAAGCCTTCCGCCGAGCCGGCTTCGACGAGATCATTCTCGAGTTCGAGCCCGTCGGCGCCGCCTATTTCTACGAAAGCACGCTCGACCATGACGAGCGCATCGTGATCGCCGATTTCGGCGGCGGCACCAGCGATTTCTCGCTGCTCAAAGTCGGCCCGCGCCTGAAGCGCCGCGGCATCGTCGCGACCGCGGGCTTGCAGTTAGCCGGCGACGCCTTCGACGCGAAGATCGTTCGCAATGTTGTGTCGCCCATGCTCGGCTTGGGCAGCGAATATCGATCCCTGGATAAGATGCTGCCGGTGCCGCCGTCCGTTTATTTGAAGTTGGAAAAATGGCATCATCTCTCGTTCCTGAAAACGCAGGACACCCTGCGCATGCTGACCAGCTTGCAGGTGCAAGCCGAGGAACCCGCGAAAATCGCCGCTCTCATCGATCTGATCGAGAACGACGCCGGATACAATCTGCACCGCGCCGTGCAGCGCACTAAAGTCGAGCTCTCCTCGCGCCAGCAGAGCGATTTCGTTTATGAGGACCCCTGCGTCTCCATCCGCCAGACGGTCTCCCGCGCCGACTTTGAGGATTGGATCGAGCCGGAACTCTCTCGCATCTCGGATTCAGTGGACGCGCTCCTGCGCGACGCCAAGACCCGCTCGGAGCAGGTAGACCGCGTATTCCTGACCGGAGGAACCTCGCTCGTCCCCGCCGTGCGCCGCATCTTCGAGCACCGCTTCGGACCGGATCGCGTGCAATCGGGCGACGAATTCACCTCAGTAGCCCGCGGCCTAGCCCTGCGTGCCGCCAGACCCTAAGCCGTCTTTCTTCCGAGCCGTGACCGCAGGGAGCGGTTTCCATGCCATTGAACCGCCATGCGTCAGCATGCGGACAGACAGGCACCCCGCAGCGCCGCTACTTTGCAGGCGCGCCCGGAGTGGTATGGAACCCCCCGAACAACTTCCGGCCGTCCGGCATGGTGACGGCGGCGGCGTTGGCAATGTTGCTACCGTCCTTCGCGCCAAAGCCTTCCACCGTGACCTGATCGCCCTTCTTCAACGCCGTCCTGGTCCATCCCCTGTGCGCAAGACCATTCGGGCTGCCCATTTCGAAGTTCCAGCGGGTGATGTTCCCGCTCTCATCCCTCCCGTCGACGTACAGCCAGGCATGCGGATTGGTCCATTCGAACCTGGTCACGATGCCGGAGACGGCGACGCGCCTGTTTTCGTCGTACTCGGCGGCGAACGCGTGATGCGCCGAGCTCCGCATCGCCGTCAAAAGCAGCGCAACCGCCGCACCGCACCAAGTCTTGCTCATTTCAGTAATTCTCCTGATGATAGCGCAGCCTCAGGCACCGGAGCGCCCTAAAAAGCTACGATTGAAGACAGAGGGTAACAGCATGGCAAGTCTCGATTGGTCACAATGCCCCGCCGTGGAGAGCATCCCCGGCAAAGTCAGTGGTGCCTGGGTGTTTCGCGGAACCCGCGTTCCCGTCTCGGCGATTTTCGAGAATTTGAAAACCTCGCCCATCGAAGAGGTTCTTGAAAACTTCCACGTGACACGCGAGCAGATTCAGACCGTGCTCGACTTCGCGGCCAAAAGCGCGCAGCCGCTCGAAACCTTGCGCGTCGGATGAAGATCATCCTCGATGAAAGCGTCCCGCAAAAACTGCGGTTGCTGATTGAGGGCCATACGGTTGTGACAGCGTGGTATCAAGGCTGGTCCGGTTTACAGAACGGAGCCTTGCTCGACGCGGCGGAACAAGCGGGGTTCGAGCTGTTCATTACGGCGGACCAAGAGTTGAGCTTTCAGCAAAATCTGACGGGTCGGAAAATGGCGCTGGTGGTGCTCAACACGAACAACTGGGATTTCATCAAGGCGGGTATTGGCGAGATCGTGGCAGCAGTCGACGCCGCCACGCCGGGCAGCTACACGGAAGTGAAGATTCCGACGACGTAAGCCCCGCCCGCGTCTCGCGCGGAGAAGCTGCGTCGCCAATTTTTGGGCCACTGTTTTTTGGGGTGACGATGACGTATCGCGGGGCGCCAGCGAGGCTGTAAGATTGTTCATAGATGCCCGTCGTTGACAAACGGCCCCTTACTTGGGCGACCTTTCAATCATTCCTAAGCCACTTGCCCAAGTTATGGGACAAAAACGAAGTTTCGCGCTTCCATAAAATTGTCACTGACCTCGAAG
>JBEKOZ010000788.1:0-2622 GCA_049521275.1 Bryobacteraceae bacterium
GCTCGCCGCCGAAAATGTCCAGCAGGGAGTCAAGCTAACGTGGACGGGCGCCGGGCCCAAATACCGCATCTTTCGAGCCGTCGGCGACGCCGCTCCCGAACGCCTCAACGATGCGGATCGCACGGACTTTGTCGACGACACCACGCAGTACGACAAAACCTACCGCTATCAGGTCCAGGCCATCGTCGACGACGAGCATGGCAGCAAAATCTCCGAGCCGGTCTTCTGCACTCCTGTCGACGTGTTCCCGCCCGCCGTTCCCGGCGCGCTCACCGCGATTCTGGGCGTCAGCACCATCGAGCTCGCGTGGACCCGCAACAGCGAACCTGACTTCAAGGGATACAACGTCTACCGCTCCACCGACGGCGCCCCCTTCGTAAAAATCGCCGAGTTCGTCCCCGCGCCCACGTTTAGCGACAGCAATATCGAGGCCGGCAAAAAGTATCGCTATGAAGTCTCCGCCGTGGACGTGAAAGGCAACGAGAGCGCCCATTCCACTCCCGCCGACGCGTCGAATCAGTAGCGCGCTAAGCCAGCTCGAAACCGGGCGACATCGCCCGTGTCATTTCATCGTGCAGCGCCACGATCTCCCGCAGCTCCGCGTGAACTTCTCCCGTGCCCTGGTCCAGCAGCTGGCACGTTGCCCTGGTCCCGCAGACTGCTTGATATTTCCCGCTCCAATTCCCGAAGGCATGTTCCGCGGCCGCGTCCTCAAACGGCCAGCTCACCGGCGGAACCCTAAAGTTGCAGCGCCATGGTTTCGGCGTCAGCCGCGCCCGAAAACATTTCTGCGACTGGCACAGCTTGCGATATAAAGGGTCCGCATCGAGAGCTTGAAACACCTGCTCACAAACCGGATCGGCAGGGTCGAACAGCGCATGCGTCGCCAGCAGCCGCAGTCCTGCTTTGGTGCGATAAATGCGCCAATTCCAGCCCGGATGTCCCTGGGCCCAAGCCGCCGCCTTGGCCATCGCCCCCTTCGCGGGATCTTCCGGAGCCGCGCGCCGTCCGAACAGAGATCCCAGCAGCCCTCCGCCCTTCGGCTTCTCCTCCGGCAAATCGACATCCACGAACAGCGCTTTCGCCGCGTTCAGCACCTGGCATCCGTAGGCGTTGCGCGTCACCACCGACCTCAATTCCCCCGATGGATCGCGCATCTCGCGCAGCACGGGCTCGCGCAGCGGCCGCTCCCCGTATCCATATCCCTGGTCCAGCCTGCCCTGAGCCTTGAACTGCGCGGCCATCCGCGCCACCGTCTCCTGCGCCCGCGCCCGCGCGTCCTCCACGCTCAAGTCGGACCATCGCCACGCGAAAAAACCCCCGGATTGTCCCCGTGCCCAGAATTTAGGGAAATTCATCCTGACAATGATATAGCACGAGCCTGGTGGGATGGCGCCGGTCCGCATGCTTACGCGCGGCGGTTCCGGGTAGAGCGCGCGCCAGCCTGCCGTTACCGAGCGCCGCCACTGAACCGCCATGCGGACGTGGACAAGAGGAAGGTACTTGAGCACCCGAAGTTCCAATAGCCAGCCCCTCTTCGCCCTGCTATAATCACTCCCAAAGCCCCATGCGGTTCGGGATCAAACGCAGCCTCGTCGCCTCTGCCGTTTTCGCTGCCTCCCTGCTGATGGCCCAGCAGGATCAGACCGACGACCGCAAGGTCTACGCCGACAAAATCCGCGCGAACTACAATTTCCATTTCGGCCCCGGCAAAATTTCGACCCCCGGCAACCTCGCCGTCGAAGGCGCCGATTTCCTTCAGCCGGACGCCTTCCTGCCGGCGTCTTATTGTGGACGCTGCCATCAGGAAGCCTACAGCCAATGGCGCCAGGCGCTGCACTCCAACTCCTTTCGAACCCCGTTCTACCGCACCAGCGTCAACATTCTGCTGCGCACCAAGGGCATCGAGTTCACCCGCCACTGCGATAGCTGCCACAATCCCGTCGGGGTTCTCGCTGGAGCGCTCACCCAGGACTCGCCGGTCGATCGCAGCTTCGACGAAGACGGCCTCACCTGCACCACCTGCCACTCCATCCAGCAACTGCAATCGACCAACGGCAACGGAGGCTTCGTCATGGGCGTCCCCTCGGCGATGGTCGATGAAAACGGCAAGCGCATTCCCGGCATGATCTCCGACGACGAGATCAAGAATCACCCGGACCGGCATTCGCGGGCGGTCATGAAGGATTTCTACCGCACCCCGGAGTTCTGCGCCGCCTGCCACAAAGCCAACCTGCCCGACACGCTGAACGATTACAAATTCATCCGCGCCTTCACCGTATTCGACGAGTGGCAGAACTCGAAGTTTTCCCAGCGGAATCCGCTCACCTTTTATACCGCCGCGTTCCAGACCTGCCAGGACTGCCACATGCTGCGGGCGCCCATTAAGCTCGAAGACCCCGGCGCCAAGCACGGCACGCTGGCCTCGCATCGCTGGCCGGCGGGGAACACGGCCGTTCCGTTTTACTACGGCTTTGACGATCAGATGCAAAAAACCGTGGATTTCCTGAAGTCCGGAAATTACGTCAACGTCGACCTGTTCGCCATCAAGAAGACCGGCGAGGAAATGACCGCGCCGCTCGGTTCCACGCCTTTCCGTCTGGCCGCGAATGACACCGTGCA
>JBEKOZ010000789.1:0-2621 GCA_049521275.1 Bryobacteraceae bacterium
TTGCGATGAAGTATATTCAAAGGCCAATGGAGATTTCGATAAATGGCTGGCCGCGAATAACTACCCGCTCAGCTCCCACGCCGGCATTCCGGATACCTCGGAAATGCTCTACCTGGGTGGCGATAAAGGCTGGGTTCGCAAGGACTTGATCGCCACAGCCGTGGGCGATCCGGTGCGCAAGCAAGGCGAGCCCCGCGATCCCAACGCCAAACGCATCAACAACGGAATCACCGGCGATGCGCGTCCTTCGACTCCGGAACTCGGCAAGAAGCTCTTCGATATGAAGGTCGATTACGCGGTCGACCAGATCCACCGGCTCCTAACTAAATGAATCTCTTATATTTAGAGGACATGTCCGTGGGGATGAAGTTCAGCTCCGGGACATATCTCATGGAAGAGGCGGAGATCAAGGAGTTCGCCGCCAAGTACGATCCGCAGCCCATGCATCTCGAGGAAGCGGCGGCGCAAGCCAGTGTTTTTAAAGGGCTTGCCGCCAGCGGCTGGCACACCGCAGCGGTCGCCATGCGGCTTCTGATCACCGGAGGCCTGCCCTTCGCCGCGGGAGCCGTCGGCCTCGGCGGCGAAATCGAGTGGCCCCGGCCCACCCGGCCCGGCGACGTGCTCCACCTCGAAAGCGAGATCGTCGAAATCATCCCGTCCCGCTCGAAGCCGAACCAGGGGATCGTAAGGGTACGCAATACCACCCTCAACCAGAATGGCGAGCCGGTACAGATCTTCACTGCCAAAATACTCGCCTTTAAACGACCATAATTCGCACTCCGGCGGCGGAAGCGACATGAACCTCCGAAGTGAAGCCGATGAACAGGCCGTGCTCCACCACGCCGACCACGTGATCCAGCTCTCTTGCCAGCGATTCCGCATGCACGCCGGTGAAGGCGCAGTCAAGAATATAGTTGCCGCCGTCGCTGATAAACGGCTTTCCTTCAGCAGTTTGGCGTAGCATCGGCTTGGCGCCGAGAGCCGCGAGTTGACGCGCGGTGGCCTGCCAGCCGAACTGGACCACTTCTACGGGAACGGGGAATTTCGCCGCCAGCTTTTCGACCAGTTTGCCGTCGTCAACGACGATCACGAGGCGTTTGGTCACATTCGCAACAATTTTCTCGCGCAGCAGCGCGCCGCCGTGTCCCTTGATTAGATTGAGGGTCGCTTGCTCGACCTCGTCGGCGCCGTCGATGGTCAGCTCGATTTCAGAGACCTCGGTCAGGCTGGTGAGGGGAATGCCTAAGGCTCGGGCCTGGGCGGCGGTGTCTTCAGACGTCGGGATGCCGGTGATGCGCAGGCCTTGGCGCACGCGCCGGCCGATGGCGTCAACCGCAAGCGCGGCGGTCGATCCCGATCCGAGGCCCACGATCATGCCGTCCCCGACCAGCGCAGCCGCCGATTCCGCGGCGGCCGCTTTGAGTTGGTTCATTGTCATATTGTGGACGATAATTCAGCTCGCCGTAGGTTCGTTATACTTTCGGGATGCTGCGAAGAAATTTTGCGTATCTCGTGTTCTGCGCCAGTGCGTTCGGCGTTACGGTTCCTACCATCGATCAATCTTTGTCCACGCAATCGGTATCGGGCGCGGAGATTTCGCCGGACGGCCGCTATGTGGCTTACTCGGTCACGCAGGCCAACTGGGAGGAGAACGAGTTTGTTTCCCAGATCTGGATCGTGGTCACGGCGACCGGCGAACGGTATCAGTTGACCAGCGGGAAAAAATCTTCCACCGGGCCGACGTGGTCGCCTGATTCGAAGAGGATCGCTTTTACCTCGGATCGCGATGGCAAACGGCAAATCTACCTGATCTCGCCCTCGGGCGGCGAGGCCGCCGCACTGACTGCCGAAGACAACGGCGTCGGCGCTCTTGCGTGGTCGCCCGACGGCGCGTCTATCGCGTTCACATCCACTGGTCCCGATGCGAAATCCAAAAAAGATCGCAAGGAAAAATACGGCGAGTTCGACATCATCGGCGGCGACTATACGATGAACCATTTGTGGCGCATCAAGGTCCCGGCGGAGATGCCGTACGACCAGAAGACGCTGCCCAAGCCGGAGGCGCTGACCAAGGGCGACCAGTTCACGGTGTCGAGTTTTTCCTGGTCTCCGAACGGCGCGCGGATCGCGTTCACCGGCGGCCGCGACCCCGATTTGGGATCGCAGGACACGCAGCAGATTTATATTCTCGACCTGGCCGATCTGCATGTCCGCAAGCTGCTCGACAAGGGCGGGCCGAACAGCAACCCGAAATGGTCGCCGGACGGGAAGGAAATCGCCTATCAGACGGCGAATGGCCAGGAGTTTTATTTTTTCGCCAACCGATTTATTTCGACGATTCCGGTGGACGGAGGGACGCCGCGGGTGCTGACTGGCGACTTCGACGAAAATGCGAATCTGATCGATTGGGCCAGCGACGGAATTTATTTTTCGGCTTCTCAGAAGACCGCGGCGCACGTGTTTCGCCTGGATCCGTCGACAAAGGCCATCAAGAGGATCAGCGGGCCGGATGCCTATCATTTGGGCGGCGTCTCGTTCACGAAGGATCATCGGGTGCTGGCGGGAACCGGCGCCGCGCCGAATCATTTTGCGGAGGTGATCACTTCGTCCACGTCGGATTT
>JBEKOZ010000790.1:0-2619 GCA_049521275.1 Bryobacteraceae bacterium
GTTATCCCGGTACCGGGTTTGGATTCGGCTTCAATCCCGGCGTGTTGATCGGGGCAATATTTTCGGGCTTGTTGAGCTTCGGCGGCTGGGGTTGGGGATTGAATTGGCTCGCTCATGCCCTCTTCCTGAACAACCTCTTCCTCGGCCATTTCGGGTTCGGGGCCTTCGGGGGCGGACTCGGCGGGCGAACGGCGTGGGTGCATAATCAGAGTCATCGACTGGGAGTCCCGTATCCGAATCGCGTGGTCGCGAGCCGCTTCTCGACCGGAGGCTCGCACGCAGGGTTATCGAACGCGCGGCCTAATAATGCTCGATATGCCGGATCCTACAATGCCAGGCCGTATAGCGCCAGCTCCGCGAGGTCCCTCTCTACCCGCGCGCAGACCTCCGTTTCAGCCCACGCGGGGACACGCTCTTACCAGTCGTATAGCCGAGGCGTCGAGGGGAGCCGCTACGACTCACCGGCGCAGAGTTATCGAAGTTCTTCATCGACTTACCGGAGCTCCGCAGCGTCAGCCAGAGCGCCCGCTGCCCGATACTCAGCCCCGAGGATGGGGTCGCGTAGCTCCCAGCCGCGCGCTTCCACCCGTTCTTCCCGCTCTCGGGCACCGCATTTGAGCACACATTCCGGCCATTCTTCCGGCGGACACTCCAGCAAGCACAAGTGAACGCCGCGTATCTAATGTCGCGGCCAGGGTCAGCCGATCATACAAGCAAAGGGAGGATGGAATGGCTCGAAAAAAGGCCCAGGCGCCGGTAAAGGAACCGCTGCCCGAACAAATCGCCTCTCTGGCGCACGCGCTCTGGCTTGAGCGAGGCTGCCCGGAAGGCTCCTCTGAAGCAGACTGGTTCAAGGCAGAACAGGTCATCAAGGAACAGCGCAAGGGTGAAATTGTGACGCTGCTGCAACAGGTCCGAGCAACGCGGGCGTAATCCATATGACTTATTCCGCCCACTCTAGCGCCGAGTCAGTCCGCATCGCCTGGGTCGACGAGAGCGGCCAGGTACGGTGCATGCCGGGCCGGTGTATCGATGTTTCCGCGCGACGCATTCATCTCGAAGTGCCCCAGCAAGTTCCTCTAAAAACGCACGTGACGCTGAGCGCCAACAGGAAGAGCATCCCCGGTCCGAGCGCGGTGAAGTATCTCACCAAGTGCGACACGAAATTCATATTGGTTTTGGAATAGCGCGTTAGCGAGTCTGCTTGTCGGCGAAAATCTTGGCGAACGTATAGATGCTCTGCATTGGATTCGCCCCGATCGAGGTGGGGAAAATGCTGCCGTCGACGACATAAAGGCCTTCGGTTCCCCAAACCTTGAAATCCTTCGAGACCACGCTATCCATAGCACTCGCCCCCAGCTTGTTCGTCGCCTGCAAATGCGCCGAGGTTACAATCGAACGGTTGGGAATGAACTGCAGATTCTTCTCGACGGCGTCCGCCTGGCCGATCCCGGTAAGCACCAGGGGCTGGAGCTGGCCGGTCGTGTTGTCGCCCAGGATGTCTTCGTTGGTCGGAATATAGACCTGCTTCGCCCCCGCGCGGAACATGATCCTCACGGCTTCGACCACCCCTCGCCGGAAGCGAGCTTTGTCGGCGTCCGAGAGAGTGTAGTCGACTTCAGGTTCCCCGTCGCCATTCAGGCGCACGCGATTGTTCGGCGAGGGCGTGTCGATCAGCATCACGCCGAACCCGCCGAGATTGCGATACGACGTGATCATTCCGAACGAATACTTCGCCGGGCCCATGGCCATGATCGCGCCATACAGCGGCTCGGCGGACATGGATTCGAGCGCATAGCCCCGCGAAATGAGGAAATCGTCGACGAAGACGGATGCCTGGGTTCCCGACAGCGCGTCGACGGTGTGCTCGAACTTGCCCATTACCGGCATCGACGCGTGCATCACGGCTCCACGCCCGATCTGATCGTTCGGTACCTTGGACCGCAGCAGAATCGCCGGCGAGCCGAGCGCTCCCGCCGAAAGAATCACGCGGCGCGCGCGAATCGTCACCAGTTCCCCCGCGGGCAAGCCGAGGCCGTTCGGATCGGAGAGTATCGCCGCACCCGGCACGGACGGCCGCATCCTGACTTCCACGCCGCGGACTTTCCACGTACCTTCGTCGAACAGGACGCGCCGCACCTCCGCGTCCGGCAGCATATTCAGTGGATTCTCCGTATCCATCAGCGCTTTCAGAACCAGCTCCGTTGCGGCTGACCTCTTGTCCGTCACCGGATACGGCGATTGGCCCGGAGCGTAGGTGTTCAGATCGTAAAGCTTGGGATGCAATCCCGCAAGCAATGCCCCATCCCACAGCTTGTGGTTGTTGGTGTTGATTTCCGATTCCGCAAGCACGCGTGTGCCAATCGCGGCCTTCACCCATGCGTAGGCCGTCTCCAACTCGGCCTTGGTAAAGTCGTTCGCCCCGATGCGTCCCGCGCTGCGCCACTGGTCGATCTTGAATTGTACGGTTGGCAGAGTGGGCGCGAAGCACAAATCCACGTTGACCAGCGATCCTCCGCCGACAGCCATGCCATTCTTGATGAAAATGGCTCCATCGGCCGACGTCCGAGTGCCGTCGCTTTCCTTCAATTCGTCGATGAGGCGAGTCTCCATCGCGCC
>JBEKOZ010000791.1:0-2618 GCA_049521275.1 Bryobacteraceae bacterium
GCAGATCCAGGTACCAGTTGAACGCTTCTTCGGGAAGATTGTGTTCCTGAAGCCGCTTCTTCAATAGCTCCAAAGAATGGATACGCTGGCCGCCGCCGATGATCTCACCGAATCCTTCGGGCGCAATAAAATCGACGCCCAGCGCGACCTCCGGCCGATCGTCGGTTGGCTGAAAATAAAACGCCTTCACCGCGGTGGGATAGCGGTCCACCATCACCGGACGATCCAGATCCTCGGTCAGCAGAGTCTCGTCGGTGTTGCCGAAATCGCCGCCCCACACGATTTCGCTGCCCTTCGCCTGGAGCTTCACCACCGCTTCGTCGTAACTCATGCGATGAAACGGAGCCTGGATCGCTTCGAGCTTCGTCGCGTCGCGTTCAAACACTTTCAAATCTTCGCGGCGATTCTCCAGCACCCTGCCGACGACGAACGTCACCAGTTCCTCGCCCACCCGTTTCACGTCCTCAAGCGTCGCGTAGGACATCTCCGGTTCCACCATCCAGAACTCCGTCAAATGGCGGCGGGTCTTCGATTTTTCCGCGCGAAACGTCGGCCCGAAACAGTAAGTCTTGCCGAACGCCGCGCTGGTTGCTTCGTTGTAAAGCTGACCCGACTGCGTGAGATAAACCTTTTCATCTTCGAAATAGTCGACCTCGAAAAGCGTCGACGTGCCCTCGCACGCGGCAGGCGTGAAGATCGGCGTATCGACCAGGACGAAGCCATGCGAATCGAAATAATCGCGGATGCCTTTGATCACTTCGTGGCGGACCTTGATCGCCGCATGCTGGCGCCGGCTGCGCAGCCACAAATGACGATGGTCCATTAAGAAGTCGATGCCGTGATCCTTCGGGGTGATCGGATACGGCGTCTCCTCAGGGACTCGCTGCAAAATATCCGCGCCTTCCACATCCAGCTCATACCCGCCGGGCGCGCGCGATTCCTCGCGGATCTTGCCCCGAATGATCAGCGACGATTCCTGCGTCAGGTTTTTCAGCGATTCAAACAGATCCTCCGGCAGCGCGCTCTTCACCGCGACGCATTGAATAATGCCGGTGCCGTCGCGCAACTGCGGGAAACATATTTTGCCGCTGCGCCGCAGATTGTACAGCCAGCCCGCGATCTCGACCGATTCCCCGTTGTGCCGGCCCGCCTCCGCGACCGTCACGCGCGGGTACGATTTTTCAAGACTCATTTGGCTCATTTCAAGCTTCGTGGCTCAGATTCTCCAGGCGCTCAAACACCTGCTTGACGGAATCGAAGGGATGCTCCATGTCGGGAACTTCCTTCAGCTCCAGCAGCAGCGGATACTGCGCTTCGTTGGAGCGGAGCGTATTCATGGTGCGCCGCCAGTCGACGGTTCCTTCTTCCGACAGCAGCGGAAACAGATGCGAATCCTCTTTTCCATTATTGTCATGAACGTGCGTGGAGCGGATGCGGCCCTTCAACAACCGGTACGCCGTTTCCACGCCTTCGTGCATATGCGCGTGACCCGTATCCAGGCAGACGTTCAAATCCAAATGCGTCTGTTCGAAAAACACCAGCAACCGCTCCGCGCTGGACAAGCCGTTGGGCGTGTTTTCGAGCAGCACCTCGACCCCGCGCTGCCGCGCAAACACGCTAATTTCTTCGAGCGCCGAGAATGCCGCGTCTACTTTGCGGTCCTCGTACTCTTCGCCGCTGACGCCCACGTGTTGGATCAGGTAGCGATACGGCACGATCTCCGCGATATCCAGCGCGCGTTTGATTTCGTCCACCACCCTCAATCGCTTCGACTTCACCGGCTCCGTGATGCTGAGCACCGAATGGGGACCGGAGCGTCCCCACACGTCGTCGTTGTACATCGGCGAGTGCAGCGAATGAAGCTTCAGCGGGGAATCGCGAAACCAGTGCCCCAGTTCCCTGATCTGCGCATGATCGTGATAATCCAGATGCTGCTTGGCGCAGAAAATCTCGACCAGCGGAATCCCCGCGTCCCAGATCCGGTCGAGCCACACGGTGGTGAGGCGATGCCCGACAAACAGATGAGTGGAGAGCGCGTGCAGCATCCGGTTCTTATGATCGCGCACTACGCGGCCACTTTAATAGCCCGCCGCTTTCCCCACCGCGCGACCGTCGGAGCCGCCCTGTAGCCAGCCTCCGTCGATCACGATCGCCTCGACGCGCGCCAGCACCACGCCCGGAGAATAGTCCACGTGAAACCCGCGCTGCTTCAGCAATTCCACCGTGTCGGGCGAAATGCCTTTTTCGAGATACAGAATATCCGGCTGCCATTGATGATGGAAGCGTGGCGCGTCCACCGCATCCTGCGCGTTCATCCCGAAATCCGCGACGTTCAGGAACACCTCGGTGACGGCGGTAACAATGCGCGAACCGCCCGGCGCGCCCACCGTCATGAACAATTTCCCGTCCCGCAAAATAATCGTCGGCGTCATCGACGACAGCGGACGCTTTCCCGGACGAATCGTATTCGACTCACCCTGCACCAGCCCGAACATGTTCGCGGCCCCGGCCTTCGCCGCGAAATCGTCCATCTCATTGTTGAGCAGGAACCCCAGCCCCGGCACCGTGATCCCGTTTCCGTAGCCGCCGTTCAGCGTGTAAGTCACCGCGACCGCGTT
>JBEKOZ010000792.1:0-2615 GCA_049521275.1 Bryobacteraceae bacterium
ACATTGGTGGAGACCAGCTTTCCACAATTTCGCGATATGAGCCTCGGCGTCGGGACCATTCGACTCCGGGCAACTGCCAGGATTCCCGCTGCCGCGTCCGGACGTCATGAGATTTCTTTTCTGAATATGCACCGCCCCGAGTCCAGCGTTTATCTGGTGAACGCGCTCGTTCCGGCGAATCCCCGCCTTCAATTCGGAGGTCAGCGGCGTGACATCCTTCAACACGGGCTGACATTGGAGTACAGGGTCATCGCTGATGCACCATCGGATCGAACCTTCGCGTTGCTGGTCGGGTTGGCGCTGGCTGGATGTTTGTTTCTGCGGCATGGCTACGCACTCCGCGACGCCGTTCGCGCGTCGCGAACGCCGTAATGTGTGAAGAGGTAGTCATTCATTTCGCAGGGCCGCCATGGGATCGATCCGCGAGGCTCGAAATGCAGGCAGGTATCCGGCGAGGAGGGCGCAGGCGATCAGGATTGCTACGGAGGCGCCGATCGCCAGAGGGTCGTTAGGCTTGACGCCAAACAAGAACGACTTCAAGAAGGCCGTGGTTTCATAGGCGGCCGCGAGTCCGATCACCAGCCCGAAGGCGGAAAGCATCACGACTTCACGCAGGACCATCCAGACGACGCGGCGGCGTGTGGCACCCAGCGCCATTCGGATACCGATCTCCCCGGTGCGGCGCGCGACCGCGTAGGCCATCGTTCCATAGAGCCCGACGCAGGCCATGAGCAAAGCGAGCCCGCCGAAACAGGCGCAGAGTTCGGCGAAGGCGCGCTCCTGCTGGATCGTCTGATCGATGCGGCGCGACTGCGTCGTCATGTCCGCCACGGGGACTTGCGGCCCGATCTGGTGAACGATCTGGCGGACAGTATTGGCCAGTGCGAGGGGATCGCCAGAGGCGCGCAGCTCGAAAATCATCTCCCGCAGCATGCGTGTCTTCGGGGACTGCGCCCAGGGTATGTACGTAACCGGCGGAATTTCCCGCTTCAGCGAGCTGTAGCGCGCGGTACGCGCGATCCCTACGATCTCGACGTCCATCCCGTTCGTTGTGCCGCCAAGGCGGAAATGGCGTCCCACCGGATTCTGACCGTGAAAGTACTTCTCCGCGAAAACCTGGTTGACCACCCCCACGACTGGAGCGCCATCCTCATCGCGCTTGTCGATCGCCCGCCCGGCCAGGATGGGGATCTCCATGGTCTCAAAAAAGGTCGCGCCCACCTTGGCGATCGAAGTACCCGGACCGCGCTGGCCCTCGGGAGGCTCCGGAACCCCAGGCAGTCCGATGTTGGTGCTGCTGCTCCATCCGCCGACCAGCGGCATGTCGCTGCTGGTGGCGCTGCGCACGCCTGGAATGGCCTGGAACCGCTGTTCGAGTTCTCCGTAGAACTGCTTGAGCGCGGCGTCCTTATAGCCGGCTTGGGTGGCGTCGAGATTGAAAATCAGGATGTTCTCGGCGTTGAAGCCCAGATTCACTGAATGCAGATTGGTCACCGTGCGAACGAACAAACCGGCCGCAACCACCAGCAGGAGAGAAATGCCAATCTGCGCGACGACGAGGACCTGGCTCAACCCGACGCGGATGCCAAAACGACGGGCCTTCCCGCGCGACTCGCCGGCGCGAGTCTCCTTCAGCGCCGGCGTGATGTCGACGCTGGTGGCCTGGAGCGCCGGAGCGAGCCCGAAGAAAATGCCACTCCCGAATGCGACCAGCAGGGTGAACGAAAGCACCCGCCAGTCGAGCCCCACCTTCACGGTGAAATTGTCGCTTCCGTTGGTCAGCAGGAGCAGCAGGAATCGAATGCACAGCGCGGCGACCCCGATTCCGGCAATGCCGCTCAGGAGAGCCAGAACGACGCTCTCGGTCAGCAATTGACGGATGAGGCGGAAACGGCCGGCCCCCAGGCTGAGGCGAAGGGCAAACTCACGGCGCCTGCTCGCTGCCCGGGCCAGCAGAAGGTTGGCGATGTTGAAACAGGCAACGGCCAGAATCAGCCCGACCATGGCCATGAGAATCCACAACGGTTTCGAATACTGGCGGCGCAGCGAATCGACGCCCGATCCGCCCTCCTGAAGCCACAGCGACGGAAGATCCGCCCGCTCTCGATCCTTGGTCGCTGTGCTCGCGACAAACGCGTGAAAGGGTCCGCCAAGCTGAGCTTCCGCTTGCTTCAGCGGGACGCCATTCTTTAAACGCCCCATCAGCTCAATCCAGTAATACGTGCCCACGTGGAACATGTTCTGCGCATCGCGTTGCGTGAGCCCGACGTTAGCCATCGGGAGGAACACGCTGGGTTTGCTGTCGGGAGATATGCCGTAAAACTCCGGAGCCGACACCCCGACGATCGTGAATGCCGTACCGTCGATCTGAATATTCTTGCCGACCACCGTAGGACTGGCTCCGAATCTCGTGTGCCAGTAATCGTTGGTGATCACGGCGATGGCCGGGGCTCCCATCCGGTCGTCGTTCGCGTCGATCAGGCGTCCAGCGGCGGGCGGCACGCCGAGTCCCGCGAAAAAACCGCCCGTGACAAATTCTCCGCTGGCTAGCTCGGCATTCCCGTCGATCACCAGGTTCAGACGTCCTGCGCCGACATGGCCGAACAGTGCCGACA
>JBEKOZ010000793.1:0-2614 GCA_049521275.1 Bryobacteraceae bacterium
AGGCACACAGCGTGCAGCCCAAACACCTTCAGAAATGTTTGCAGCAGGCGCTGCGCAATGTCTGTCTCTGGCCCGAGAGCGAGCAACTGCCGCGTGACTTCGTAGAGTCCCTCCAAACTCGCGCGCCGGCGTTCGGCGCTGCGGGCTTCGTCTCGCACTTTCGATTCCAGCCGCGTAATCACTAGAGCTGTCACCAGGAAGGTCATCAGCGCCACGGCATCGATCGGGTTGTCGATTTGCCATTCGAGGACGGGAGGAACGATAAAGTATTCCAGGCAAGCAGTGGCGATCACCGACACGATAGCGGAGGCAACAAAGCCGCTGTACAGCGATTGCACAACGATGACAAGAAGAAACAGGAAGCCCGTCGTCGCGACATTAAGTTGCAGGCGAAAGCAGACGAACGTCACCAAGGCGACCGCCGCCGCGCCAAGCGCAACCTTTCCAACGTGCTGGCGCAGCGAACGAGTCCTGTTCTTTTTCATCGAGATCCATTGCCGCGGGGCATCAATCTTTAAAACTACACCTTTCTAGCCCTGTATAGATTGAACAGCAGCACGAGCGCGACGCCAAGGGCCACGGGGACGGGAGGAGCGCCCGCTGACAACACCATCATCGTCCCCAAAATCGCGGCCCCGATAAAGAAGCGCCACTTCATCGGAATATGAGGGCTAATCCAAACAGGACGGCCGCGCCGCCGGCAAGAAATGCCGGACCATGCCAAGAAGCCCCCATAGCCGGCCGCTCGTTCCCTTTCCGAAGCAGCCGTCGGATTTCTTTCAATTGCGCACGGGCCAGCGATAGCTCCCATCCATTATTTGCCAGTTCGAGCGCCCTCAGCGTTTCTTCCTCGGCACGATGAAGAGTGCGAATCCGATAAAGGAGCTCAGAATACTTCAGCTTCGCGAAAAAATGCGAGGGGTCAATCTGCACGGCCGCTTCAAAGGAATCGAGAGAACGGTATATGTCGAAATTCATCGCATATGCCATCCCAAGACAGGTCCGCAAGTCCGCCGAATCGGTGGGCCCGCCACACTGTGCCTCCATCATCTGAATATACGCCGCCAGCGTCACTGGCGAAACAGTATGGGGATCCCTCCACGGGATCGGGGGGATCCGTGAAGGCACCTGAGATAGTTCTTGCAGGATGGGTTGAAGAGCGAGAGACGTTTGTGTCATGTCAGATCCTCGACGTACCGGCTACTTTAATTTCAAATTCCGGATATGGCAGCGCGCCAATCTCCGGCAGGTCGAGTCCTTCGAGCTCTGATTTCGCGGAAGCGCGCTGACCAATGATCACGTCCACCAGAATGTCGATGATAAAACTGAGCGTGAACACAAATCCGAGCAGCGTGGCAACCCCGATGAGCTGTGCGACCAACTGTGACGCGTCGCCGTAGAACAAACCAGTAACGCTACCGTTCACTCCGTTCCAGGAGCCTCCGTAGTTGCTTCTTCCGTCCGCGAACAAACCTACCGCTATTACGCCCCAAATACCGCATGTGCCATGAACTGATACCGCGCCGACTGGATCATCTACCCTGAGAACCCGTTCGACGAAAGAGACGGATACGCACACCAGCAATCCGGCGATGAGCCCGATGATGCAGGAGCAAGTCGGGTTCACAAATCCGCTTGGCGCGGTAATCGCAACCAGGCCAGCCAGGAAGCCGTTCCCCGTCATGGAAGCGTCCGGTTTGCCGTATCCCATCCACATATAGAGCATCGCCCCAATCATTCCGGTGGCGCTCGCCAGCATAGTATTCACGGCGATCGAGCCGATGCGGAGGTTGCCGCTGCCGGAGGCTCCCAAGGTTGAGCCGGGATTGAATCCGAACCATCCGAAGGCAAGAATCAAACAACCTGTCAACACAAGCACGATGTCGTGGCCGAGGATAGCGTTGGGTTTCCCGTCTCGGGTAAACTTGCCCAGCCGAGGCCCGATGACGATCGCAATCGCCAGCGCGCTCAGCCCGCCAACGGCGTGGACCACCCCGGAGCCCGCGAAATCCACGTAGCCTTTTCCGAGCCCAAAGTTGGAGCCAAGATTCGCCAGCCAGCCGCCACCCCACGCCCAATTTGCGAACAAAGGATAAGTGAAAGCCGCGAACAAAAAGGACGTTATCGCAAACGCCGAAAACTTCCAGCGTTCCGCCGCCGCACCCGTGGGAATCGTCGCGCCGGTGTCCATGAACACCATCTGGAACAGGAAGAGAACCATCACCCCCACGTCGTATGTTCCGTGTTGAGAAAGAAACATTCCGCTCTGGCCGAATAGACCAAAGGGTTTCCCGAATAGATTCATCGTGAACTCAGAGTTGAGCGGAGGAATGCCGCCTAGGTTCGCCACACCGCCGACGCCTCCCTCCTGAATCGCGAACCCGATCAGCCAGTAGGCGAACATCCCGATGCCGTAGACTCCGACGTTCATCATCATCGTGTGATTCGCATTTTTCGCTCGGCATAGGCCGGTTTCGAGCAGCGCGAATCCGAGCTGCATGAACATCACCAGATATCCAGTGACTAAAGTCCAGACAAAATTGATGGCGATCTTGTTTTGCCCGATCTGATTCACGATATCTGCGACCGTCAAGCCCTTCTTGGAGTCCGCGAC
>JBEKOZ010000794.1:0-2614 GCA_049521275.1 Bryobacteraceae bacterium
GCGAAGACCCCGCCGATGCCGGCGAGGAGTTTTTCCCGCAGCAGAGTGTCGCCGATCTGGGTGTCGAGCGTGGTGACGTTCCGCACCCTGACGCCGTATCCGACGGCTTCCGCCTCGCGTTCCACCATTTTCACGACGGAGCCGAGGTCGAGCGGCGAACGGACATAGAGGGCCCAGTAACTGGTGCCGCGCACGACGCCGTAAACGATGGGTTTCGGGCCCTCCCGCAGCGAGGTGGAACGAGAGTTGCCCACCACCCCGACGATCTGATGGTTGACCAGCGTTTTTTGATCCGGCGTCTGGTATATCTTGCCGACGGGATTCTCGCCGGGAAAATATCTTTGGGCGAAGGCCTGATTGACGATGTTGTAGCGCGTGTGCCCGGGCCGGTCCTCGCGGTCGCGCGGTTCAAATTCGCGTCCCGCGAGCAGTGGAGTGCGCATCATCCGAAAAAAGCCGGGCGAGACTCCGAGGCCGGCCTCCTCGCGGTCCGATGGCGTCTTGCCGGGAAGAATGATCTGGGTCGCGCCGTCCCTCCCGTCGAACAGGCCCCATCCGGAGGAGGCTGCGCCCTGGATGCCGGGGAGCGCCGCAATCCGGCGTTGGAATTCGTCGAGCAGGACGTTCAGCTCCGGCTGCTGTGTCATGTCGCTCAGCCCGCTGCTGCTGACGTAGAGCACCGAAACGTGGTGCGGGTCGAATCCGGGATTCACTGCGAACAGGTTGCGCAGGCTGAACAGAAAGCTGGCGCCGGCGATGATCAAGATGAAC
Source organism: Bryobacteraceae bacterium (assembly GCA_049521275.1). Lineage (GTDB taxonomy): Bacteria > Acidobacteriota > Terriglobia > Bryobacterales > Bryobacteraceae > Palsa-187. The sequence goes on from JBEKOZ010000794.1 coordinate 772, forward strand.
GCGAAGGCCACCTGGACGCCGACGAAGAATCGCCCCAGTCGCAGCTTGCCGGCCTGCGCGCGCCCTCCGCGCAGCTCCTCCATCGGCTTAGAGCCGGACGATTGCCACGCCGGAAGCAAGCCGAAAAATACCGCGGACAGCGTCGAGACGGCGGCGCAGAACAGCAGCACGCGCGAATCCATCGCAAGGGCGAAGCGCACCGGCTTGGTATCGGTCGAAAGCATCGCCACCAGAACCGGCGCGGCCACTCGCGCCAACGCCCAGCCGAGCGCGCCCGCCAGCAGAGAGAGCAACAGGCTTTCCGTCAGCAGTTGCCGCACCAGGCGCAAGCGGCCGGCGCCGAGTGAGACTCGCATCGCCATCTCCGACGCGCGCGCGGTGGAGCGGGCCAGCAGAAGACTCGCGACATTGGCGCAGGCGATCAGCAGGATGCCGAGCGCGACTCCCAGCACGATCCACAGCGGACGGTTGAAAGTTTCGCGGAATGCCGAAACGCCATTCGCCGCGGGGTGGACACGAAGTTCCGCGTCGACAAATTGTTTCTGAATCGCGGGCGGCATGGTGGGAAACATTTTCACCAGCTCTTCCCGGTTCGCGCGCAGAGAGGGTTGCAGACGCGGCTGCAACTGGGCGCGCGTGGTATCCGGACTCAGCCGGCCCACGATGCGGAACCAGTTCCAGCCGGGGTCCGTGAAGGAAGCCGGGCTGAACATGGTGGCGGGCACCCAGATATCGACGAACTTTCCTGGCTCGACGCCGAAAAATCCCTGGCGCGCGACTCCGATGACGGTGTAGGCTCGGCCCTCCATGCGCAGGCGCTGTCCCAGAACGCCGGGATTGCCCTGGAAGCGCCGCTGCCAGTAGTCGTAGCTGATCACGACAACCGGATGTTGGCGGATCCCGTGGTCCTCTTCGCTCGAAAAGACGCGCCCCAGCGCGGGCGTGACTCCCAGGATCTCAAACGCGTCGCCCGAAGCGAAGTACGGGATGGCTTTCTCAATGGGCGCTTCAGCGTCCGGAATCTGCACCTCAACGGGACCCCAGTTTCCGCTGAACATAGCCAGACGCGCGGCGTCCCCGGCGGCTTCGCGAAACTGCTGATACAGAGGATAGCTGAATGTTTCGCGCTCGCCGGACGCGGTACTTCCGGGTTCTTCGATCTCGGGTGTGGCGAGCGTGAACAGGCGCTTCGGCTCCCAGACCGGGAGCGGACGCAGCATGGCGGCGTCGACGATGGAATAGATCGCGGTGTTCGCGCCGATCGCCAGCGCCAGCGACAGAATCGCGGTGAGGGCGAAGGCGGGACTCTTGCGCATGCCTCGCCAGGCGTAGCGGAGGTCCTGAAACGTCGTTTCGAGGATCGCGGCGAGGCGAATCTCGCGGCTCTTTTCGCGAAGCTGGGTGACGTTGCCGAAACGGCGCGAAGCCTCGCGGGCGGCATCCGCGGAGGTCAAGCCTTGCGCGCGCAGATCGGCCGCGCGACGTTCCAGGTGGTCGGACATTTCGTCGAGCAGTTCGTGGTCGAGCCGTTTGGGATGAAGCGCGTTTCTCAGTCTTGAAAAAATCGACATGCGAACCTCCTTACGCGTGACGCAGCACGCGGGCGACGCCGGTGGAAAAGCTGGTCCAGCGGTCGGTTTCGGCGGCTAACTGTTTTTTGCCGGCGCGAGTCATCTGATAAATACGGGCGCGGCGCTTGTTCTCAGTGACGGTCCAGCCCGCGGTGATCCAGCCGGCTTCTTCCATGCGGTGGAGGGCCGGGTAGAGCGATCCTTCGTCGATGCGCAGGGCTTCGTCCGAAAGGTCCCCGATGGCGTTGGCGATTCCGTAGCCGTGCAGGGGG
>JBEKOZ010000795.1:0-4222 GCA_049521275.1 Bryobacteraceae bacterium
GGAACAGGTGGTCATCAACATCGGCCGCTTTGGAAACACGACGGGCGCGACTATCCCCCTCGCGACCCGCGATGCCGTCGAATCAGGCAGGGTTTCGAAAGGCGACATCGTGCTGTTCGCAGCCGTCGGCGCGGGATTCACGGCGGGCGCGAACCTGTGGCGCTGGGCCTATTAATAGCGCTAGAGTATAGGCATGAACGTCGAAGGCCCACTTCAGAATCTTGAGCAATGGGACGATTTCGTCGGCGAACGATACAACCCCAATAAGAAAGCCGAGGAGTTTCGCGACTATTCGAAAACCACCTCAGGCGTGGTCGAATTCTACCGGCAGAATCACGCCCGCCAGACGCATCAATTCGTGCTGGAAAAGAAGCGGCAGTACGCGGGGTTGAAGCGCGGGAAGATGAGCATCTGGGAAGCGCTCGACTATCTCAACACGCTGGTGGACGAGAGCGATCCGGACACGGACCTGAGCCAGATCGACCACAACCTGCAAGCCGCCGAAGCGATCCGCCGCGACGGGCATCCGGACTGGTTCCAGCTCACCGGCCTGCTGCACGATATCGGCAAGGTCCTGTGCCTGTATGGGGAGGAGCAATGGGCCGTGGTCGGCGATACGTTTCCGACCGGCTGCGCGTATTCCGATAAAATTGTATTCCCCGAATTTTTCGAAGCGAATCCGGATTTCGAGAACCCGGTCTATCGGACGCAACTGGGGATTTACGAGAAAGGCTGCGGTCTGGATCAGGTCGCCATGTCCTGGGGACACGACGAATATTTCTATCACGTCGCCAAGCCGTATTTGCCGGAGCCGGCGCTCTACATGATCCGCTACCACTCTTTTTACCCGGGGCATCGCGAAGGCGCGTACGACTACCTGATGAACGATCACGATCGCGAGATGTTCGCGTGGGTGAAGAAGTTCAACCCGTATGATCTGTACTCGAAGAGCGATTCAAAGCCGAAGGTGAGCGAGCTGAAGCCCTATTATCAGGGACTGATCGAGAAATATTTCCCGAGCCAAGTCGACTTTTAGCCTCTGACCGCTCCCGGTGGTCGCGGCTCTATAGCGGGAACGAAGCATCAATTTCTTAAGGAGCCGCGACCATCGGGAGCGGTCTTGATCGTTAAGGATTCTGCTTTACCGGCGGCAACACGATTTCGCGCGGGCCTTCGTCGAGCCCGGTGATGCGGATCATCTGCGGCTTTTCGGGAACTTTTTCCACTGGTTTTTGAACAGGGTTTTCCACAGCTTTTTCAACGAGTGCCGGAAGCTCGGGTTTGTCCACTTCGACGTACTCGGCATGGCTCGGCGTCTCGACCTTGATCCTTTCAACCGGCGGAGCCACTGGGGCCGCCGGCTCCGGTCCGCGCAAGGCCGCCATCACCTCTTCGCGGGTCGCCTCCAGAGCCAGCACTACCGAGTCCTGCTCCACGGTGACCTGCAATCCGCGCGCGATCGCCGGGAAACCCGGGATCTCCTGGCGGAGTTTTTCGGCGGACGCGTCGGCCTGCTGCTCGGAACCTGCCGACAACACCGCGTCCAGTTCCAGCCCATTGCGCAGCGAAACCGATCCTTCAAATCCCCGGGCTTCGGCATCGAGCGGGACGAACCGGCTCGCCAAATCGTCCGGCAGGCGGGACGACACCACCCACAGGTCCTTGTGATTGAACTGCGCGGCGCGCGGCAAACCACATATCAATGCCGCGATAAGTCATCGCCCTGAAATCCAGTTTCGCCGCTTGATCGCGTATCGCTGTCCCGGAGAAATTTCCGCTCACGAGCGCCAGCAGCTCAGGCGACGAAATAACGATCTGCCGCGCGTTATGCAGGCACGGAAGATCGGGAAACCCAAGGTCGCCCCACAGTTCCCCTTCCACCGCGTCGGCGAACGGAGATGCGCGGACGCTCTGCCACTCAATGCCGACCAGCGCGGTCGCGGCGGGAGACGAATAAGTCCACCAGCTGGGATGGGACTGCGCCGCCGCGAATGCCGCACAGCTAAGAAACGCTAGAGGGACCCTCACGATCTCTTGATCGGGAGGAATTCACCCGTAGAATAGACCGACATGCGGAAGAAATTACGGAGTCGGCGCGCGGCAATGTTGTAAGGCATTGAGGGAGCAACCCTTGCCCGTTGGAATCCCGATTGCTCGATTCCACGGGAAATGCTACGTAACGAGTACGCGCAAGCGTTCGAGACGGGTTATAGCGCCACTCGCCGGTTCCTGCTCGCGCGGGGAGCGCCGCTCGAAGAAGCCGAGGAAATCGCCCAGGCGGCGTGGGCCCGCGGCTGGGAATTTCGCGACCAGCTTCGTGATCCTGGGCTGGTCAGCTACTGGGTGAACTCGATCGCCAGAAATTTGTTCCGCGCCCGTTTCCGGGCTCCGCTCCAAACGGAGATGGAAGATGCCGACGCGGCTTATACGCTCGACGTAGACGCCATAGAGGTGCTGCGCCTGCTGGACCGTTGCTCCCAGCGGGATCGCGCGCTGCTCGAACAGAGCCTGGAAGGATACTCGGCCGAGGAGATCGCGCTGGCGGAAGGAATCACGCCAACAGGCATCCGAGTCCGCCTGCTGCGCATCCGCAGCGCATTACGCGAAAAACTCAATCTATCGCTGGCGACCTGAAGCCCTGAACGTTTCTTGTCTGCTCGGCGCAAGCCATTTTGGTTACTTACTTCTCCAACTCGCCCGAATAAAATCCCCATTCATCCGGCTGATCACTTCGAGCGAAATCCCTTTGGGACACACCGCCTCGCACTCGCCGATATTGGTGCACTGCCCGAACATCTCCGCGTTCATCTGCCGCACCATCCGCAAGGCGCGCGCATCCCTCTCCGGCTGACCCTGCGGCAGCAAGCCGAGATGCGAGATCTTCGCGCCCGTGAACAACGACGCCGACGCGTTGGGACACGCGGCCACGCAGGCTCCGCAGCCGATGCAGGCCGCCGCGTCCATGGCGCTCTCCGCGTCGTCCTTGGGCACCAGAATCGTATTGCCGTCCGGAGCGCTGCCCGCCGGGACGGAAACGTATCCGCCCGCCGCCACGATCCGGTCGAACGGGCCGCGGTCCACCATCAGGTCGCGCAGCACCGGAAACGCGCGTGCCCGCCACGGCTCCAGATACAGCTCCTCGCCGTCCCTGAAATGGCGCAGCGTCAACTGGCACACCGTCGTCTTCGCGAGCGGCCCATGCGCGACTCCGTTGATCATGAATCCGCACGACCCGCAAATTCCCTCCCGGCAATCGTGCTCGAACACCACCGGCTCCTCGCCGCGTAAAATCAATTCCTCGTTCAAGACGTCGAGCGCTTCCAGCATCGACATGTCCGGATTCATGTTGGCCGACTCGTACCGCATCATGCGCCCCGCCGCCGAGCGATTCTTCTGCCGCCAAATGTGGAAGACCAGTTTCATGAGCCACCTACTCTTGTGGCGCGAGCTTTAGCTTGCAGCGTCGGCTTCAGCCGGCGTTTTTTTTCATCAGGCGGACATCGGTTAAAGCCGATGCGGCAAGCTAAAGCTCGCGCCACCTGTGCGCTCATTTGTAACTCCGCTGGCTGGGATGCACGTAAGCGAACGTCAGCGGCTCCTTGTTCAGCTTTGGAGCCTGATCCGGGCCCGCATACTCCCACGCGGACACATAACTGAAGTGTTCGTCGTCGCGCAGCGCTTCGCCGTCCGGCGTCTGATATTCCTCGCGGAAATGCCCTCCGCACGATTCGTTGCGGTCCAGCGCGTCCAGGCACATCAGCTCCGCCAATTCGAAGAAATCCGCCACGCGCCCGGCCTTTTCGAGCGACTGATTGATCTCCTCATCCCCGCCCAGCACCCGGACGTCGCGCCAGTATTCCGCGCGCAGCTCGCGAATTTTGCCGATCGCCGATTCAAGTCCCGCCGCCGTCCGCGACATCCCGCACTCATCCCAGACAATTTTGCCCAGCTCGCGATGGAACGAATCCACCGTGCGCGATCCGTTCACGTCGAGCAGCGCGCGCGTCCTCGCCGCCACGTTTTCCTTGGCCGCCGCGAACTCTGGATGCGACTCGCCGACCGGCTCCAACTTATTGCTCGCCAGATAATTTCCGAGCGTGTAGGGAACCACAAAATAGCCGTCGGAGAGTCCCTGCATCAGCGCGCTGGCGCCCAGCCGGTTGGCTCCATGGTCCGAGAAATTCGCCTCGCCGATGACGAACAACCCCGGGATGGTCGACAT
>JBEKOZ010000796.1:0-2593 GCA_049521275.1 Bryobacteraceae bacterium
AGGTGATGCAGCTGGTCAACCGGCCGGCGACGCCTGAGGAGATCGAAAAAATGCGCGTGCTGATGCGCCAGGCGATGCTCGACGGAGCGTTCGGGATGTCGACCGGCCTGTTCTACGTGCCCGGCAATTTTACGCCACCCGATGAAGTGATCGAAATTGCGAAAGTCGCGGGCGCGATGGGCGGCATGCACATCTCGCACATGCGCAACGAATCGGCCCAGGTCCTCGATAGCGTGAAGGAGACCATCCGCATCGGTGAGGAGGGCCACATGCCGACGCAGGTGACCCATCACAAAATTATCGGCGGAGCGAATTGGGGCCTCAGCAAGCAGACGCTCGAACTGGTGGAACAGGCGCGAGCGCGCGGCGTCGACGTGTCGATCGACGCGTATCCTTACACGGCGTCGAGCACCGGAAGCGCGGCGCTGATTCCGCAATGGGCGCAGGAGGGCGGGCAGAAGGCTCTGGTCGAGCGGCTGAACGCTCCGGCACAAAGGGCTCGCATCAAGGAAGTGGTGGTCGAAAATATCAAGAACGATCGAGGAGCGGGCGATCCGGCGAATGTGGTGATGGCGAGTTGCGGGTTCGACAAATCGCTCGCCGGAAAGAACCTCGCCCAAATCACCAAGGATCGGGGGCGCGCGGTCAACTTCGAAAACGCGGCGGAGACGCTGCTCGAAATCCAGGCCGCGGGCGGCTGTTCCGCGGTGTATCACGCGATTAGCGAGGAAGATGTTGAACGCATTTTGAAGTATCCGTTCACGATGATCGGGTCCGATGGGGAGATCCCGGAATTCGGCGTCGGCGCGCCGCATCCGCGCAGCTACGGGACGTTCGCGCGCGTGCTGGGAAGATACGTGCGGGAGCGGCACACGCTGACGCTCGAAGACGCGGTGCATCGCATGTCGGGATTGCCGGCGACGCGGTTAAAACTCTACGACCGGGGGTTGCTGCGTCCGGGGATGAAGGCGGATGTGGTGGTGTTCGACGCGGAGACGGTCGCGGATAAAGCAGAGTTCGCGAAGCCGCATCAGTATGCGGTCGGATTCAAGGATGTGGTGATCAACGGCAAGCCGGTGATCGCCGGAGGGGAGCTGACGGTGGAGAGGCCGGGCAGAGTGTTGTATGGCGCGGGGAAGCACTGAAAAATACGTCAACGAAACAGGACGCCGTCTCGCGCTACTCGATCTTCGGCGGTCAGCTTTTTTTTGGATGGCGATGGGGTGCCGAAAAAGAATCGTTTGACAGCCTGAAGGGAACCGGCGGCGCTTGGCGGTGCGGGTTCACCACAGGAGTAACATTCCCGATCGGTCTTCGTCATGATTCCGTTGCAGGAGTTGCATCGCGTCATGACTTATTAGAGACGACCTTGCCCGCCAAGTCGATAGAACGCGCGTACCTTTGTCAGCAGTGTACTTTCGTAGCGGGGCTTGAGTGTTTCACCCGAGCCGCCATTATGTAGTTTCGGGAAACCTAGGGTAACTATCTGAGGGGTCTCCTTCAGACGGCACAGAGCCGGCTCGAAAGGACGGCTGCCGCCAAGATTGGCGGCCCCACGCGGCACTGCTCCCGTTGGTTAGGCGTACGTACTAACTTTGTGCTATCGTACGTATATGGCGAAGCTTACTTTGAGTGTCGACGGCCGCGTTGTCTCGCGCGCGAAGCAGTACGCGAAACTGCGAGGTGTCTCTGTGTCGGAGATGGTGGAAACGTATCTCGCCGCGGTGGCTGAGCCGCCTCACTCCGCCGGCGCTCCGATTCTGCGTTCGGTCCGCGGAATTCTCAAAAAGGCGGATATCGCCGACTACCGGAAACATCTCGCGGCGAAATATCGATGAGGAGGATTCTTTTCGATACCAACGTCGTCCTGGACGTCCTGCTTGACCGGCAACCCCATGTGGAGGCGAGCGCGGCGGCTTGGGAGGCCGTCGAAACAGGAGCTTCGGAAGGAATGCTGGCCGCGCACGCGGTGGCAACCATTCATTACCTGGTCCAAAAAGAGAAGGGCACCGCCAGGGCCAAGCGGACCGTCTCCGGGATTCTGAGGGTGTTTAAAGTAGCCGGTGTCGATGGCGCAGTCATTCAAGAAGCGCTCGAATCGCCCTTTTCCGATTTTGAGGACGCCGTGACCGCGGCCGCCGCTCGAGTGGCTGGCTGTGAGTACATCGTGACGCGAGACCCGAAAGGCTTTCGCGAATCTCCCGTTCGTGCGCTCACGCCCGAAGCATTCACGCCGCTCCTATAGATACCATTTCAGGATATTGTAAGCGTGAGGCCATGAAATTCGAGATAGGGCAGACGGTCGGCGATTACCGGATCCTCAGTATTCTGGGCCGCGGAGGCATGGGCGCGGTTTACAAGGTTCGCAATACGCTGACCGATCGCGAAGAGGCCATGAAGGTGGTGCTTCCCGGCGCGGACGCGGGTAGCGAGGCGGCGGACCGGTTTCTGCGCGAAATCCGCATTCAGGCGAGCTTGCAGCATCCGCACATTGCGGCGATTCGCACCGCGTTCCGGTCGGGCGAAAGCGTGCTGATGATCATGGAGCTGATCGAAGGCGTGCCGCTGGATCAAAAACTTCGACAGGGTCTGC
>JBEKOZ010000797.1:0-2593 GCA_049521275.1 Bryobacteraceae bacterium
GATACGCGCTCGGATTCGTTCATCCGGATATGTTTTGCGCAGGACCCGGCGAGGCTGGAGATCGGGTTGGAACGGCTAGGCAAGGCCGTGGCAGGGATATAGGCAATTGAATCTGACCTTTCGTACCCGCGTGAAGGTCGTTCAGGAATCGTCGCAGGACGACGCGTCCCTGTCCGCTAACCGACGTGTGGGGCCGTTCCTTCCGCGTGGAATGCGGACTTGGTGGCAGCGGCTGTTGGCTTTACCTTCCATCGCAAGGGGAAGTCTGAATGCGAAATTCAATTGTCCGAGGATTCAGGAGTGTCTTGCGCTTTGGCGGACGAGACACGCGATCCCAGTTCTGGCCCTACGCGGCAGCCGCAGTAGCCCTGTACCTCATCGTTGGTATGCCAGTGGGCATTATAATGCTTCCCGACGATCCCGGAACATCGCTGAAAGCGGTTGACCATTTCATACTCGCTAGTGTGCTAACGTTTGCAGGCCTTGTGGCGCTTCTTGCTGCCGCCGTGGCAAGGCGCCTGCATGACGGCGGATTTTCAGCGTTCTGGGGTCTCCTGCCCCTGCCGTTCGTGGCCTACAGCATCACGATGTTCGTTCGCCTCGCTTCGCAGTTTGAAACCGGAGAGCCGGACGCGCAGCTCTTCTTCATAGTCTTCACGACCAACGTCCTCTATTTCGTCGCGTTGGTTTGGCTCATCGTATTGCTCGCACGCCGCAGTGTGTCTGGTCCGAATCGCTTCGGCTGATGCGCGGTGGTGATGTCGCTGGTTAGTGCGTCCGAGAGGCAATAGGGGTCGACCCCTTCCCTGTCGATCTCATCCCGGAAGATGACGTTCGTGCAGGCGACAGCATAGGACAGCCCGGACTTAGCGGGCCATTTTCAGGGCTCTGGCACGGGTACCAAGTGCCAAATCTTGTCCACCGGGACCTCTCGTTCGCCACCAAGGAAATTTGACGAAGTGAGCTGTCTCCGAAAGCAGAGAATCGTTACTATGCTGAGGTCGCATATCGATTTGCGGAGCGAGCCATGCCCACAACATCAACCGCGATCAAGAAGAAAAAGATCGTCTTTGTCTGCAACACCTGTGGCAGCGAAGAGGTCCTTGTCGATGCTTGGGCAGAATGGAACAAAGACAATCAACGCTGGGAGCTGTTCAACACGTTCGATGCCGCCTTCTGCGCCGAGTGCGACGGCGAATGCTCGGTGAGCTCGCGAACCGCTAGCTAAGCGAGCCCCTGAAGAGCGCGTGCCATCGCGGTGCATCAGGCAGCCCGCGCCGTTTAGATCGAATCGAGTATACTGAGTTCAGCCTTCGACTGGCATAGGCATCATGGTCAAAATATGGATCGCGAACACAGATAGCGACTGGTTCGATTTTCTGTCTGCGCAATCCAGCCTCGACGAGGTCAACTTCTGGCAGCCAAGTGGCCGCACCGGATTTCACGCCGTTCAGCCGGGAGAGTTGTTTGTTTTTCGATTGAAATCTCCGCGCAACATGATCGGTGGTTTCGGAGTGTTCGAACAAGCATCGCGCCTACCTCTCTACCTCGCATGGGATGCGTTTGGAATCAAGAACGGAGCCGCCACGTTTGACGAGATGCGTGATCGCGTATCTCGATACGTGCAAGGCGAGGTTCGGGGAGATCATGTGCTTGGATGTCGGATCGTTACCCAGCCCGTATTTCTCCCGGAGCCGGCGTGGATTCCGCTGCCTCCTTCATGGCCCACTAACGTCCAAGTTGGAAAAGTGTATGACACAGACAGCGCAGAGGGCCGCGAGTTGTGGGATCGCTTATTTGAATCTGGATTGATGGAGCCGCTCACAGCCGTGTACGAGCCGGTGGCAGAACCTGAAAGAGCCCGATTTGGAGAACCAGTGCTTATCAAACCCAGGCTCGGACAAGGCGCGTTCCGAATCGCTGTCACGGACGCATATGGACGGCAGTGCGCGGTCTCCGGCGGCAAGGTCTTGCCGGCCCTCGAAGTGGCACACATCAAACCCTATCGCGAAGGTGGAAGGCATGACGTAAGCAATGGCATTCTTATGCGGACCGATATTCACCGCGTGTTTGACGCAGGATACGCAACAATCGATCCAGATTTTCGCTTCGTCGTCAGCAACCGCGTCAAATCGGAATTCAATAACGGGAACGAATACCTGCGCTTGCACGGTTCGAAGTTGATCTTACCGGCGAAGAATCAATTTGCGCCGAATCGCGAAGCTCTCGAATGGCATAACAGGTATTGTTTTGTCGACTGATGTCGGAGTGTTTTCGCATTAGACTGACGTAACCTCTCCCTCCTCACCATGACCGGCCTCCGAGCCGGTCACCCAGCAAGCGAGCGTCCGCGAGCGCATGGAGTCATTGGCCGCGCCGACGCGCGGCCGCTTGGTGGCCGGGTCAAGCCCGGCCATGGAGAGATTTTGCGATTCGATCCGATCCGAAAACGCTCTGGAAAGCGGAGGAAGCACTTAGCACGCACTTTCCCTCACAACGTCTCCACCGCCGCCACCCCCGGCAGGGATTTGATCGCGTTGCGGATGGCGGCGGTGACTTGTTGGCGGTCGCGCAGTTTGATTTCGACTTCCTG
>JBEKOZ010000798.1:0-2592 GCA_049521275.1 Bryobacteraceae bacterium
CGGCCGTCATCCGCTCCTGATCGCGAACGGTGTATTCGGGATCGGAGGCGATTACGGGCCGCATCTCCTCAATCCTAGCGCGAACGCGACATTTATGGTCATTTAAGGGCTCCTGGCGGTGCATTTTTGCGCACTTATGGCTGTTTAAGAGCCTTGCCTCGCCACGAGTGGCGACGCGGCACGCCTGGGGGCGCGCGCCACTAGCGCCGGACGCATCTAGCCGGAGGTTGCCCGGGTGAAGCGCTCCGCCAGCCAGCGGATGCGGTCGACCAGTTCGGGAGGTTCGCGGACTTCGAAGTCGAAGCCGATCAGCACCAGGTATACGAGAAGCGAGTCGAGCGATTGGGCTCCGGTGTGCAAGACGCAGGTGTGGTCGTCGACGGCCTCGACCTTCCCAGCCCAGGATGGCAGGCGTTCCGCGGCCGCCTCGACTGAAGCATGCAACACGATCTGGGCGCGCAAGGAGTGGCGCTCATAGGAAACGCTGCGAGACACGTAGGCCGAAAAATCTCCGCCGGGAGGTTTGCGCGGCCGGAACCTGGATCCCGTGGAGAGGCCCGGCTGGATGCGGTCGACGCGGAAGGTCCGCCAATCGTCGCGGGCGACGTCCCAGGCGGCGAGATACCAACGGCGTCCGGTGTGCACCAGCCGGTGCGGCTCGGCCTCGCGCCGGCTGGCCACTCCGTCGTGGTTGTGATAATCGAAACGCAGCATTTCATAATCACGGCAGGCTCCGGCGATGATCGTCAAGGTCTCCGCATCGATCGTCGGGCCGGTGCTGGCCACGGGCTCGATCGAGGAATGCAGCGCGGCAACTCTTCGGCGCAAACGCGACGGCAGCACCTGCTGCAATTTGGCGAGCGCGCGCACGGAGGCTTCTTCAATGCCGGTTACGCTGCCGTTGGCGGCCGTTCGCAAACCGACGGCTACTGCGACCGCTTCATCGTTATCGAGCAGCAGCGGCGGGAGACTCGTTCCGGCACCAAGCTGATAGCCGCCTCCGGTGCCCGCGGCGGCATTCACCGGATAGCCCAGGCTGCGCAGCTTGTCGACGTCGCGCCGCAGGGTGCGGGCGGTGACTTCGAGGCGTTGGGAGAGCTCGGCTCCGGACCAGTAGCGGCGGGCCTGGAACAGGGACAGCAGGCGGAGCAGGCGGGCTGAGGTTTCCAGCATTCCTTTTCAGTCTGCCACGGATTGCGGACCGAATCTGTCCGCAAGGGCTGTTAAGGTTCTAACAGGAGAAAAATATGTCCTTCAGCCAAACGCTGTTGCCCGAGTTCGATGAAGAGATGAAGAATACGCGCAAGATCCTGGAGTGCGTGCCCGATGGAAAGTTCGATTATCAGCCGCACCCGAAGTCGATGACTCTGGGACGGCTGGCGACGCATGTGGCGGAGCTGCCTTCGTGGGCCACGTTCACTCTCGACCGGGAGGTGCTCGAAATGACGCCGGACTGGAAGCCGCCGTTCGCCGCCTCGCGAGCCGAGTTACTGGAGATGTTCGACAAAGGCGTGACGGAGGCTCGGGAGAAGATCGCCGCGGCGACCGACGAGGACTGGCAGAAGATCTGGACCTTCAAGTGGGCGGGGAAAACGGTGATGGCGATGCCGCGGTCGGTGGTGATGCGCAGCACGGTGATGAATCATCTGGTCCACCACAGGGCGCAGTTGGGGGTTTTTCTGCGCCTCAACGAGGTGGAGTTTCCGGGGATGTATGGGCCGTCGGCGGATGAGAAGAAGTTCTGGGAGGCTAGCGCGTAAGAGAGGGGGGCGGTCCGCATGGTTGCCGGACCGCTCCCTGCGGTCACGGCTCGGAAAAACCGCCCGCTAAAGCGAAGCTGCAGGCTGAAGCCCGGCCCCACAAGGGGCAGTGGAGGTATATTGTCCGCGTGCTTACGCATGGCGGTTCGGTGGCGGCGGTGCGGCTTTCGTGCCGGACCGTCTGCCTTACTCTAATTCTTGATTAGTTCGATTTCCAGGAGAATTGATACTTCGTCGCTTACTGTTACTCCGCCGGTTTCCATGATGGGGTTGTAGAGGATTCCGAATTCCTTGCGGCTGATTTTGGTCACGGCGCTGACGCCGATTTTCTGGCGGTGCTGCGTATCGATGATCGGCTCGGTCGGGCCGTCGAGATCGAGCACGACCGTGCGCGTGATGGCGTTGATGGTCAGGCTGCCGGTGACTTTTAATTTGCCGGCGCCGGCGGGTTCGACGCTCGTCGATTTGAAGGTCATCACCGGATAATTTTTCACGTCGAAGAACTGGGCGGTCTTCAGATCGGCGTCGCGCTTGGGCTCTCCCGTGTTGACGGTCGAGCAATCGATAGTCGCCTCGACGGTCGCGGACGTGGGATTCTTCGGATCGTAGAGGATGTTTCCCTTTACGCCGCCGAACTGGCCGCGGACGGTCGAGATCATCATATGCTTGACGCTGAAATGGGCGCTGCTGTGCTGCGGGTCGATGCGCCAACTCACCGCCTGGGCGTAGATGGCGCCAGATGCCAGGAGCAGTCCGAGAACTACTCGCATCGATCTAGTTACTTCCGCCGCGGCCGCCACGACCTTCCGGAGGCGTGGGCGGCGGCAGATCG
>JBEKOZ010000799.1:0-2586 GCA_049521275.1 Bryobacteraceae bacterium
AGTCGAACCATCACCTCGCGCCATGTTGGCGAAAAGTTGAGAATGGTCGTCACGATCTCGCCTGTCCAAAGGAGGGCTGCGCCGAACAGCACCGCTGGATTCTCCCGTAGATGGGGTTTCCTGGCGAACGAACACGATAGATTTTGCGTCGCGCGACCAGGCAATGGGCGAAGACGGCGGCCCTGGGGGCAAACTGGAGGGCAACGACCAAGTCCCGCTGGTCAACCGCTTGGGCTCGCCTCCTTCTGCCGCCACCAGCCACAAATGCACCGGTCGGGGGGCTTCCTGGGTGGTGATGTCGTCATTGCCCACCTTGAACGCGGTGCGAAACCTCTCCTCACCCTTAAGTTCGGGCTTCGGATCCGCCATGGCAAACGCGATGCTCGCTCCATCCGGACTCCACGCGAATTGATGCACGCCATCCTTCCCCTTAGTGAGCTGGAGCGCATCACCGCCCGCCATCGGCATCACGTACAGTTGGGTGATCTTGTCGGCATCGGGCGCCAGAAATCCAAGGTGGTCTCCGCTCGGAGACCACTGAGGGGATCTCGCATGATGACGGCGTGTGAGCGGTCGCGCGTCGGCGCCGGACACGGCGATGAGCTCGATTTCCGACTCATATTCATCCGAGTCCACGTTGGCTCGAGTTTCCACATACGCCAGCGTCTTGCCGTCCGGAGAGAAATGCAGGTCCCCGACCTTGACGATCCGCGCGAGGTCGGCAACCGTGGGCGCTCGCCCGTCGCCCCACGCGGATCCGAACGACCAGAGCGCGAAGGCAGCCAATGTCGCAACAACACGTGTGATCATACGCATCCCTCTTTGTTAGCGTGGCGGCCAATATACCCGATCGCTTCGCCGTAGCGGCCGTGGTCGGATAACGAATCCGCAAGATCGTTCATCGAGACCAGGGGCAGTCGATGTTCCGAGCCGAGCACGCGGCCACCCAGGAAGGAACCGTATCCTCTACACTTCATCTGAAAACTCCGTCTACGAAGGCAAGGTCTCTGCCGATTGCTGGAAGTCGCCGCTCTTTAGCGGCGGGGAGTTCGAAGGCACCGCAACACCCCTGAGCCACACCGTGCCGGTCGTCCTAACTGCCGATGGTGAGCACTTTCGTGGCCGATTCTTCGCCGATCGATTCCTGCCAGGGAAATGCGTCTGGCACCTTCAATCCATCGTCGCGGTAATCTCGAAAGATGGGTTGCCCGAAGAGCACGTCTTGGTCGCCCAGGCTTTCGATCGCGCGACAGCTGTCGAAGGGCAGCAGTTTAATTCCTCCGATGCACCTTCGTTCATACACGTGAAATATGTCGGCGGTGTAGTCGGATGGCTGTTCATTCCAAATCAGCACGTCAAATCCCAGCAGGGGATAACCGACGCGACCCGCACGATCGAGACGAACATCATTGACGACGGCTTGCAGTAGAAGTGTGCCGGGGCACGGGCGCCGCGTCCCTCGCGGCGCGGGCGGCTTATTCCCAAAAGACCGGAATGACCGACAACACCAGCAGCGCCGCCATTGAATAGTTAAAGCGCCGGCGGCGCCTCTCGGTGTGCAAGTACTGGCGCAGCATCGCACCAAATAGCGTCCAGCAGGTCACCGCCCCGATGGTCACCACCACCGCAATGCCGGCAAGGGCCACCACCTGCGAGAGCAGCGAAGACTCGACGACGGTGTACGTCGTCACGGCGCTCAAGGCCACCACCCACCCCTTCCCATTGACCCATTGGAAAGCCGCCGCCTGTAAGAAGGTCAAGGGTTTGGCGATCTTTCGTGCCTCGCCGCCCGGAGCCGCGGCTGAGGCGATCCTCCAGGCGAAATAAAGCAGATACAGGACGCACACGTATTTGAGCACCAAATGCACTTCTGGCACGGCGACAAATATTTTTGCAAGTCCGAGGCCTACCAGCAGCAGCATGACCGGATACCCGAAGGTGATGCCGAGAATATGCGGAATCGTGGCGCGAAAGCCGAAATTGACGCCGGAGCTTGCCACTAGAATGTTGTTCGGCCCGGGGGTAAAGCCCATCGAAGCAAGGAACGGAACGCTCGTGAGTATCAATGCGGTGGGAAAGGCCTGCACTCGGAAATTACCCGTACCGTCCTCGTCGAAAGATCGTGCCCATTTTTAACTGCCCCTTATGAACCCTTCGGCTTTGCCGCGAGGCTCAGATTGATGCCATTGCTGCGGCTCCATCTCAACGACTTTGAGCGGCGTATAGTTTCACCAGCGCATACAAGAAATCCCGGCCATCGTACAAGGACTGCACACGGATGCGCTCATTCAATCCGTGAATATTGCTCAGATCGGGATCGATGAACATGCCGCTGACGCCGTAGGTCGGTATTCCCGCCTCGGCCGTATAAATGGCATCCGTACCCGCGGCCTGCAGCACCGGCACCACTTCGATGCCTGGATAGATCTGATGAGTGACCTGCTCGATGGGCTTCATGATCTCGGCCGTCAGCGGCGGCGGTCGTACCATAGGATCGGACGGTTCGATGGTCGTGACGGAAATCTGCGGGTCCGCCACAATCGTAACCAGCGTCTGGCGCACCGCCTCGACGGCAACACCGGGGAA
>JBEKOZ010000800.1:0-2585 GCA_049521275.1 Bryobacteraceae bacterium
TTATCGCGGGCTGGGCCGAACGGACGATGCGCGGCGCGAGTTGGCGGAGTTTCAGCGCCTCAAGGAAATGAAGGAGCGGCTTAAGCTGAGTTACCACGAGATGGGCCTTCAGCCCGCCAAGCCGGAGCGGCCGGATCCGGCTATACCCAAGTAGCCCGCGGCTTCAGCCCCACGGCCACGGAGCGCATTCCGCACGAACTGTAGGGCGGACCCCCTGGTCCGCGGCCGGCCCCCGGCCGGCTCTCAGGACTGATTTGGGCTGGTCGAAGAGCGGGTCCAGGGGGACCGCTCTACTTAGCGCCCCGGCCAGGGAGCACGCTCGATGGCCGCGGCGCCTTCGCGGATAACAGCCAGTTGATTGGCCGCAACCTTTGCGAACGCCTGTCGATTGCCGTTGGGCCAGCGGATCTCGACATCGGCAGTTTCCGCCTTGCCAATGCCAAAGTGCAAACGGCGGTCATTGCAGGAAAAGTAGCTCGACTGGCTGGTGACTTCCTGAGCCTGCTGCTTGCCCCCGTACCGGACCAGCGCGCGGGCGCCGATCGCGCTGCGATTCGACGCCGTGCCGATCAGCTTCAGCTTCAGCCACCGATTATCTCCGCGAACATCGTTGCGCAGAAGCGAGGGCGGCTCATTCAGGTTGACGATCAGGACGTCCAGATCGCCATCGTTGTCAAAGTCGCCGAACGCGCACCCGCGGCTGGAGTGTTTCGCCGCGACGCCGGGACCAGCAGCCTCAATCAGCTCTTCGAATTTCCCGTCGCCCAAGTTGCGAAACACAACGCGAGGCGTTTTATACGGATACCCGGGCAGCTTTCCTTCAATTTCCGGATACACGTTCCCCGTCACCAGAAACAGATCCGGGTAGCCGTTGTTCGAGAGATCGACGATGCCCGCGCCCCATCCCGTAAACCGCGTTTCGACCCCGAGTCCCGCCGCCAGAACCACGTCGTCGAAATTGCCCTTGCCGTCATTCCGGTAGAGTCCATTCGTGTCGTCGGTGAAATGGCCCTTGAACAGATCCAGATGGCCGTCGAGATTGTAGTCCCCCATGCCGACTCCCATTCCGGCCTGCTCCACGCCATCCTCGCTGAGCGCAGCCCCGCGCTCCACTCCCTCTTCGCGGAAAGTGCCGTCGCGATTGTTCATCAGCAACAGGCTGGCGCTGGTGTCGCAAGCCACAAAAATGTCGGGCCATCCATCCTCGTCGAAATCGGCGGCCACCGCAGTCAGGGCATAGCGCCCTTTGATATCGGCAATTCCCGCTGCCTTCGTCACATCGGTAAAAGTGCCGTCGCCGTTGTTGTGGAAGAGCGAATGGAGACCGGTGGGAAGCCCGCGCGGGCCGCAATTGACCTGCACGGTCTTGAATTTGCAATATTCGTTTTGACCGGGCTTCGGCGCGCGGCTGAGGTCAAAATCGAGATAGTTCGAAACGAACAGGTCCAGCTTGCCATCCCGGTCATAATCGATCCAGGTGCAGCCCGCGCCCCAGTGCGTCCGATTCGCGCCCACGCCGGCGGTCTTCGTCACGTCGGTAAAGGTGCCGTCGCCGTTATTGTGGTAGAGCACATTCTCGCCCCAGTAAGTGATGAACAGATCCTCAAAACCGTCGTTGTCGTAATCGCCCACGCAAACGCCCGAGGCCCAACCGGTGCGCAACAGGCCCGCGCGCTGCGTTACATCCGAGAATGTGCCGTCGCGATTGTTCTTGTAGAGACGGTTCGTGGCGCCTTGGGGGACCTCGCCGAAGCGCGTGCCGCAAAGCAGCAGGATGTCGAGCCAGCCGTCGTTATCGTAGTCGAGAAACGCGCAGCCGCAGCCCATGGTTTCGACGATGTAGTCCTTGCGCGCAATCCCGCCATAAATTGTGGGCGCATGCAAACCGGCAGCCGCCGCGACGTCGGTGAACCGGGCGAGATACGGGATGCCGGAAGGCTTGCCGCGCGGCGTAGCCATGACGTTTCGCGAAGCCACGCCTTGCGACAGGAGGCGGGCCGGGGCGCCCAGGAACGGGATTCCGCCCAGCAGAGGTAGGAGGCTGCGTCGACTGAGCTTCATCGCAATATCGCATTTTAGCCCATCGTAACTTTTGAGTTCGAGATCGGCGCCGTTGGGATTGGCGATGCCCGGCTCAACTCTTCTTCAGGATTACCGCGTAGCCTGGCCCTGGCGATTCCAAAAACTCGCTAACGGTCCAGCCGGTTTTCTCAACGATGCTGCGCACCTCGCCGGGAGACGCAAACAGGTAATCGAACCAGCCTCCGCGGAACTGCCTATAGCGGATGCGCAATCGGACTTGTCCGGCCATTCGTCCGCGGTCTCTATTTCGTTTGTGATATGCCAGGTGAACGGGATCGCTGGTCCTGTAGGGATCGGACGCCGCCGCGATGATGCTGGCATCGGGCGAAGTGATCCGGTGCATCGCGGCCAGCAGGCGCCGCGCCTTAGCCATGCCGCCGAAGAGGCCGAAATTGTTCCCATACATCACGATGGCGCCGAAGGGTCCTCGAAGCGTCCGGAGGGCTATCGAAAGCACGCGGGCCGCCTTCACGCCGCGAAGCTTCGTCACCTTGACCGCCAGC
>JBEKOZ010000801.1:0-2584 GCA_049521275.1 Bryobacteraceae bacterium
CTACGTTTTTACTCCGATCGCTCAGGATTACTCCGGACAGGTGACGGTACTGCTGCGTTCGCAACAGGATATCGGCGCGCTGATGCCGGTGGTGCGCGCCGAGGTGGGCAGGCTGGATCCGGCGCTGCCACTATTCGGCGTGCGCACGATGCCGCAGTTCCTCAATCGGATGGTCTCGACCTATGAAGGGAGTGCGGCGATGGTGGGGACGTTCGCCATCGTCGCGCTGCTGCTGGCGGCGGTGGGGATTTACGGCGTCCTGTACTTCACGGTAACGCGGCGGACCAAGGAGATTGGCATTCGGATGGCGCTAGGCGCGCGCTACGGAGAAGTCCTACGGATGGTGCTCCAACGATCGTTGCTGTGGGTTGCGGGCGGTCTGGCGATCGGCGTTGTCATGGCTCTGCTGGCACGCCGGATGACGGGGCAACTGGTGGCGGGAATCAGCGGAGCCGATCCACTGACCTTTTTGGGCGTGCTGGGTATTTTCGCCGCAATTGTCGTGGCTGCCTGTGTAGTGCCGGCGCGCCGCGCGTCGCGGGTCGATCCCATCCAGGCGCTGCGGCACGAATGAGCTGATCCCCGACGGGATCTAATTTCCTCTCACAGGCGCAAGATTCGCGCATCTATTTGTAACGGCGGCGAGCGCGCAGCCATCCAAATAACAGGCAGTGCCGGTCCTGACTGCCTGGTCCAACCGCGTCCCTTCCGCTTGGAGAGAATCAATGCGCCCGAAGTATTCTAATTGGTGCACCGTCGCCGTCTCGATCATATGCGCGGCCAGCGCGTTGGCGCAAACGGACCGCATTACGCAAACCATTGATAATAGTCAGCGTACGGTTCTCACGGGACAACTCCATCCTAAGGCCCATGCCGCCAATGATCGGGGGCGAGTCGAGCCGTCGCTTCCGTTATCCTACGTCACGCTGACGCTGGCGCCGACAGCGAGCCAGCAGTCCGACCTCGAAAAACTACTGGTTGCCCAGCAGACCAAGGGATCGCCGAGCTATCAACAGTGGCTGACGCCCGAGGAATACGCGCAACGCTTCGGGGTTAGCGAGGCCGATATCAGCAAAATTACCCAGTGGCTGGCGGGGCAAGGGTTGAGCGTCCTTTCGGTGGCGCGTGGGCGGAACTCGATCGCGGCCAGTGGAACCGCGGCGCAGGTGGAGGCGGCGTTTCAGACGGAAATTCACAGTTACGCGGTGGACGGCGAGACACATTACTCGATCGCGTCGGCGCCGTCGGTGCCCGCGGCATTCGGCGCGGTGGTGAAAGGCATTCGCGGCCTGAACGATTTCCGCATGAAGCCGCGGGCCCGCGTGAAGCCCGCAAACACATCACGGGGCGAGCACTCCCTGGCGCCGGACGATCAGGCGACGATTTACGACATTACGCCGTTGTATACCGCCGGAATCAACGGCAGCGGGCAGAAGATCGCGGTCGCCGGGCAGACCGAGGTCAATCTTTCCGACATCGAGACGTTCCGCAGCACTTACCTGCTTCCGGCCAACAATCCGCAGACCTTGCTGGTGCCGGGATCGAGTAACCCCGGGGTCCTGTCCTCCTCGGGCGATCTGGCGGAGTCGGACCTGGATCTGGAATGGTCGGGCGCGGTGGCGCGAAACGCAACCATCATTTTTGTGTACGCCACCGATGTGATGACGGCGGTGCAATACGCGATCGATCAGAAGCTCGCGCCGGTGGTCAGCGTGAGCTACGGCGAATGCGAGCTGGAAGCACCGGAGTCGGACGTCGCCGCGTTCCAGCAATGGGCGCAGCAAGCGAATGCGGAGGGAATCACCTGGTTCGCGGCGGCGGGTGACGATGGCGCGGCGGATTGCGCCGATACGGAAAACCCGGGGCTGGCGGTCGACCTTCCCGGAAGCGTGCCCGAAGTGACCAGCGTCGGCGGCACGGAGTTCGTCGAGGGGTCGGGTACATATTGGAGCTTGGGCAACACCGCGAGCGGTGCCTCGGCTCTCTCTTACATTCCGGAGACGACCTGGAACGACCCGGTGGTTGACGGGGAACTGTCGGCGAGCGGCGGCGGCACCAGCGTTCGCTTTACGAAGCCTTCCTGGCAGACCGCTCCCGGCGTTCCGGGCGACAACGCGCGCCACGTGCCGGACGTGGCCTTGAGCGCATCGGCGGATCATGACGGCTATTTGGTCTTCACCGGCGGCAGCCTTGATATTTACGGAGGGACGTCGGTCGATGCGCCGTCGTTCGCGGGAATCGCGGCGCTTCTGAATCAGTCGCTCGGCTCGGGCGGCTTGGGCAATATCAATGTGAAGCTGTACTCGCTGGCTCCGTCGGGTTGGAGTTCCGGGATGTTTCACGACATCACCACGGGGAACAACATCGTCGCGGTGCCTTGTCCGAAAAGATCGCCGGGCTGCGCGACGACTCCGGTGGGATATAACGCGGGTGTGGGCTACGATCAGACGACCGGCCTCGGGTCGGTCGACGTCTACAATCTGATCACGGGATGGAACGGCGGAGCCATCACGCCGCCGAGCTCGGCCACCAGCGTCACGCTGCTGAGCAATCTGAGCACGATAGGCAGCAACGACGTGGTGTA
>JBEKOZ010000802.1:0-2578 GCA_049521275.1 Bryobacteraceae bacterium
CTGGAAGGCTTTACGGCGGAGGGCGACGAGCAGATCGGCGTCAATATCGTGCGCCGCGCCTGCCAGGATCCCATCCGCCAGATCGTGATCAATTCGGGCACAGAGGGCGCTATCGTGATCGAGAAGATCCGCGAGAATGCCAACCCGAACTTCGGCTTCAACGCCCAGACCGACACGTATGAAGACTTGGTGGTATCGGGCGTAATCGATCCGACCAAGGTGACGCGCACGGCTTTGCAGAACGCCGCGTCGATCGCTTCGCTGATGTTGACCACGGAAGCCATGGTGGCCGAGATTCCGGAAAAGAAGTCGGCTCCGGCCGGTGGTCCCGGCGGCCACGGCGGTCCGGAGATGGATTACTAAGCAAGACGACAGAAGTCAGGAGACAGAAGTCAGAAGGCCGCGCTCCCCGCAGAAGGGGGCGCGGCTTTTTTTGTGAGGCAGGCTCTCAGCCTGCGGCGGCCTCGTAGGCCGCCAACGCGCGCTAGCACGCGATCAAAGTTTCCAAAGTTTGAGTGACTTTCCGTGAAATCGGACTTGACCGCCCGGTTCCAAAGGCCAGGTCGGTAGTTAATGCACATCCGACTCGAGGGCTAGTGTTTATCGCTCACGGTCTCCTGGATGGCCAACTGAGCCGCGGTAGAGTTCTTTGAGACCAACTGCGGAGAAACCGGGCTCGGGGGTAATCCCATCGACGACTATCTGGGCAGGGTCGGCATTTGCCCTCAATTGAACTGAAACTTCGTCCAATGTGTCCCCTTCCTAGGGTTCAAAAAGAGTCTGCAGAGTAACCCGATAGCGGTGAAACTCAACGGTGAATCTAGGTATTGGATTGGTTTCAAATCCACAGATACGCTGGCTGGGCGAAGTTCGGTCCTGAGAAGCGTCTCTAATTTGAGAAGTCGTTGAATAAGGGCGGATTTAACTGTTCAAGTGTAGCCCTGAAACGTTTACTCGTAAGAGGAAGCCGGCGCACAAAATCCAGAAGTGGGCGAAGCTGCTCGCTCATCGTTGCTGCGCCGCGGGCATCTACAATTTCGCGGACGGCGTCCTCGTTGCGCGATGGATTGATAATGAAGGGCCGTAAAAAGGCGGAACAGGTCGTCCGGGTTCACCCCTTCCAGAGTGGCGGAGCTTTGTTTAATCATTTGCACAAACTGTTCGAACGCGTCGGCAGGACTGTTCGGTGTCGAGCTGGGTGCTCCGCTACGCCACGCCCCCGACTCGTTAGCCAGTGCCATTGACGAATGGCGCCACCATCGGAATCTCCCTTGTGACCCACTCGCCGACTGGCCACATCGCGCCAGCTGACCGCAAGTCCAAGTCCCGGGAAGCTGATGATTGCCCCGTGAGACGCCCTCCCCGGCAACCTCCCGCACCCCCCCGATCCTGACAGATTGTCAGCATGGATGCACACTCGATGTGGAGCGGATGATGTCCCGCCGGAAACGGCTGGTCGCACGTAAGGCTATAATTGAAACATGTTGTCTGATCGCAGCCGCCTTCGATCACTCGTGGATGCCCTTCCTGACAGCGAGGTGCAGGTGGCCATCTCCTTTTTAACGGAACTGGGTGAGCAGGAAATCCTCGATTTCGAAACCGCGGCCAAGCTGGATCTGGCTCGTGCGGAGCCGGGCGACGATGTTCCCCTCGACGAAGTCCGGCGCCGGCTCGGGCTGTGATCCGTGGCGTCGTTCTTCGACCTGCGGCGGTACGCGATTTGGGCGCGTCTTGATCGCGTTGTCCAGGCCCGAATCGATGCGGCCCTGGTACGTTTCGCCGCGACCGGCCATGGTGATGTGAAGTCCCTCAAAGACCGGCCTGGTGAGCTGCGACTGCGCGTGGGTAAGTGGCGTGTCTTTTCTGCCTCGAACCACCCGATTTCATTCGTGTCCTCGGCATTGACAACCGGGGTGAAGCTTACTGATCAACAACTACTGGCGCCGGTCATACCCATGGAGCCGTAATCAACGTTGGCGCAGCCACCGAGACCGAGATGAAGGAGAAGAAGGCTCGCTTCGTCGTCCCGCATCCATTCGTCCAGCAGTCTGACAAGGGCTACCGGGTCGGTCCGGCCCCGTTTCGGCTGGCCGGTTTGGAACTCGCGTGAGCTTGGGTCGAGTTTGGTGAGTTCCGGCATTTTCCTGCTTCAACTGTACAATGCCGGCGTCGGCGCGCTATCCTCCCACGCTACGAACACGAGGCGGCGGCGACTTCTCCAAGTTGCCAATCTTGCCTGAACATAGGTGGCGATAGCTTCGGCTGTCAGACCTCGAACCGCTTGGTCCGCAGTGCCAGTCTCTCCAGCCGTTTATCACGTTCGGGTCGAGTCTCACGAAAAAGCCTGGTAGACTCAATCCCGAAATCCGATGCTTGACACCACCACGCCCAGTTCGCGGTGATCGCCCGTTACGGAGAAGGTCCGGTCGAGCTTGAAGGTCACGGAAGCGCTTGGTCCAACTGGCGACTGCGGCGGCGATTTCAGAGTATAGGCGCCTGGACCGGGATAAGTCGCGGACGCGACCACTTGCCCATCCAGCAGAAGTTCCATATGGCGCGCGGGCGCAGCATCGGGAAT
>JBEKOZ010000803.1:0-2573 GCA_049521275.1 Bryobacteraceae bacterium
GGGGCCGGCTTCACGGCTGGTTTCTCATCAGTTGGAGCCGCCGCCGGAGCGGCCGCCGCTACTTCGGTTTTTCCGGTATGTTCCTGAATCGCGGCCAGTACCGACGGAGCGGAGGCTTGCGCCAGCTCCAGGGTCATGGTCTTGGCTTCGCCTTCTTCGCTCTTGAACTCCACCGTCAGGAACTGCGTTTCGGTCTTCTTCCGCCGCGACCAGATTTTGCCGCCGTGCGAGGTTTCGCGCGTGGCGCCCAGCTCCGAACGGGTAACCGCCGTGTATGGAACAGATATCGTGGTCAATCCGGTCCGGAAAACCAGGGTCTTGTCGTCGGAAAACAGCAGCGTGCCGCCGGTGTTGGGAGAAACGCCGGTGAGGTTGCCGTCCACATAAGTCGTCGTCTCGGCTCGCGAAGCGGCGGAAGCCGTTGCGCATGCCAGAACCATCCATGCCGCAAAAGAGGTTGTACGGGTCATGGAGAAGAGATCGTCGGCCAGTACGAAAAGCTTTAGCGTACCGTTAAACGGCCTTAACTGCGCGGAATTGTATACGTAACGTACCTTATCCGCCAATAAATCGACCGTTTTGGCGCCACCGCGATATGTATGTACGGTTCCGGGCAAGCCACGGTCCGGATGGACCAGAAATACAGCTTCGCAAGCGGCTGGTCGCTCGTAACTCGAACACCTGCAAGGGCCTTCCGGTTCTCGATGCGAAAATCGAAGGCTCCGAATCCGCTCAAATCCGCCGCCACGGTCTCGCCCGTGGCCAATTCCTTTGCATAGCGGATTTCCTGCCCCGAAATTTCCCCTCCGTTTTCAAACGGCTTGTCCGGCTTGGGGGTCCAGGCGAAGCGGATGGCCATATCGGGGCCGACGACCTCATGATCGATCACGAAAAAGTTGTGATTGTAGACCAGCGTGTCGATGTTCTTCGCGCCGGTGTTTTTGAGCACATGCTCGATGGTGAAGCCGGATTTTTCCAGGCGAATCGTTTTGCGGTAGTCGTAAGCGTAGCCGGCGGCGGCCAGCTGATGGCCGAACTCGATCCAATTTTTTCCCTGGCGCAGCGTGCGCTTGCCGGGATCGACGATCTCGTAGGTTTCAAAGCGGCGGTAGACTTTCTCATCCGGCTTCCGCACCGCCCCGACGCCAATGCGCACGAAGGTTTCTCCCGGCTTCGCATCCGCGTAGCCAAGCCCCGCGCCGTCCGACAGAAATTCCTCCACCGGACCGGTGATGGCGTCGTGAATTTTCGGATCGTGCGTGGGATACCACTGGCCGAAATACTCGTGACCGCTGTACGTGAGGCTGCTGATGATGCCCGACCAATCGAAACGCGTGCCGCGATAGGAGCCATTGGCCACATCGGGCAGCATGAGCTTCGCCGTGACGGCGCCGTTCGAAATTGTCGCTTCCGGAAAATCCGCGGCTAGAGCGAGAACGAGCAGCGCCGGAATCATGCGCGGAGCTTCTTGAAATTAGCGAGACATTTCTCGGCCGTCTCAAAGGCCGGGAACCTGCTGCCTTCCTGCTCAATCAGATAATATTCGACGCCGCCGGTTTGCTCGGCAGCTTCAAAAATCGGTTTCCACGGGACCACGCCTTCGTTGAAGAGCACCTTGTAGCCTTTGTCGGGACCAGGCGCCCAGTCCTTCAAGTGCATGGAGCGGATGCGGCCGGGATTCGCCTTGACCCAGGCGACGGGATCGGAGCCGGCTTCGACGCAGGTGCCGACGTCGAACTGGAGCATCACATCGCTGTGAGTGTGGGCGGCGAGCAGGTCCATGGGACGCTTCCATTCGCCTTCGAGCGTGGTCATGAATTCGGTCTGATGGTTGTGATAGCCGGCGCGGAGTCCGGCGGACTGCCATGCCATGGTGGCGCGATTGAGCGTGTCCGCGACCTTTTGCCAGCCCTCTACTCCCTGCGGGCGTCCGGCGCTGGCCATGACGACGTACTTGGCGCCGAGAATGTTATTCAGCTCGGCGGTGCGCGAAAGATTTTCGGCGAGGAAATTTTTCGGGTCGTTGTGGGTGGAGAGGCATTTTATACCCAGATCGTCGAGCAGCTTCTTTACGTCCTTGGTCTGGTCCGTGGTCCAGGCGTAATAAGGAGAAAAGAATTCGACGATTTCATAGCCCATTTTGGCGACGGCGCGAACGGTGGCGGTCTGGTCCTGCTTGAGTTCGTTGCGGACGGAGTAGAGTTCGAGACCGATGGGAATGTTTTTCGCGCCGAGAAGCGATGAGGCGAACGGGGCTGCGGCGGCCAAGCCCAGTAGGGAGCGTCGACTGAGAGGGTCCATTTGAGATCGATGGTAGCGCAAGAGGCGGCGCCACGAATGGCGACGCGGCACGCCTGGGGGCGCGCGCCACAAACTCTGCGCGCAACACTATTGCTAGAATAATGCTGTGAGCAATATCGCGTTTGCCTGGGATCAGCGCAATGGCGCGGTCCAACCTGGTGAAGCATGGCATCTCGTTTCAGGAAGCACAAACCGCGTTTCTGGACGAGAGCGCTCGCCTGATCGACGATCCGGACCACTCAGAGGTCGAGGATCGGTTCTTGTTGCTCGGC
>JBEKOZ010000804.1:0-2572 GCA_049521275.1 Bryobacteraceae bacterium
GAAAGCGCGGCCCAGGCGCCATACTGCGCGGCCACGCCCAACTCCGCCGCGTGATTGGCTTCGTCCTCCAGCCACCGCGAAACATGATCGACAAAACTCGCTTCCGTCAGCGGTTCGTTGAACAGCGCTTCCAACTCCATCGCCGCCGCGCGTCCATTGATCGCCGAAGCCTTCTCCGCCGTCACGCCGCTGATGGCCTTCTTCTGAATGAATTTCCGCTTCAGCGCATACACTGGCCCCAGCGCCTCATGCCGTGCCTCCAGCGCCTCGGTGGAAATTCCAAACAGCCCGCCGACAAAATCGTCCACGTGCGGAGCCAGCTCGACCATCAATTCCGATTGCAATTTCCGCGAACGAGAATGAACCCGCGCGTCCATAAGGCGCGCGCACAACCCGGCATCCACTGCTTTCAAATGATCGACAAAAGCGGCATCAATGCGAAGCAGCCCTTCCCGGCGGTATAAATCGTCGAACGAAAGTCCGAACTGAAGACTCAATGATTCAGAATTTGGCATGGGCAGACGAACAGGACAACAAGCGGATAAACATATTGTAGCAACCGGTAGCAGAACCTGCGAAAAATTGGGGACAGCCTACTCTGTCCCAAGGCGCCGTTTTTGCGCCGCGTGGACAGAGCGGGCTGTCCCCAATTTTTCGCCCCATCCACTTAGCCCGCTGCGTTTTCCTTCCCATCGCTGCCCGATCTCTCGTCCCGACGCCTCTAAACCGCAATGTGACTCGCGCCAACGTTGACGATTTCCTTTTGCATCTTCCGCTTCTGCTGCTCCAGCGCCGCGCCGATAAACGCGTTGAATAAAGGATGCGGCTCGAGCGGCTTCGACTTGAACTCCGGATGAAACTGGCACCCCAGGTACCACGGATGATCGGCCAGCTCGCAGATTTCGACATACACCCCATCCGGAGTCTCGCCCGTCAATTTCAACCCGTTCTCTTCGAGCACCCCTTCGAACTCGCGATTGAATTCGTAGCGGTGCCGGTGCCGTTCGCTGATCGCGGCCGTTCCATACGCCGCCCGCGCGACGCTGCCTTCCTCCAGCACGCAAGGGTACGCGCCCAGGCGCATGGTGCCGCCCAATTCATCCACCCCCTTCAACTCGCGCAACTTGTAAATGACGCGATTGCTGGTCGCCGGATCGAACTCAGTCGAATTAGCGTTCGCCAGGCCGCACACGTTGCGGGCGTACTCGATCACCATCGTCTGCATGCCCAGGCAGATCCCGAAATAGGGCACCTTGCATTCGCGCGCGTAGCGGATGGCGCACAGCATTCCTTCGACGCCGCGCTTGCCGAACCCGCCGGGAACTAAAATGCCGTCGAACTGCTCGAGCGCCGCAATCGCATCCGGCCAGCCCAGCCTTTCCGACTCGATCCACGTGATGTTGACCTTCGTCTCGTGCGCCAGGCCCCCATGCAGCAGCGCTTCTTTCAGGCTCTTGTAGGAATCCTCGTACTCGACGTATTTCCCCACCAGGCCGATCGACACCTGGTGCTTGGGATGTTTCAGCCGCCCCACCATCTGGGTCCAGCGCGACATGTCCCGCGGGCCGACCTTGTGTTCCAGATTCAGCAGCCGCAGAGCCATTTCATCCACGCCCTGCTCGGCGAAGACGATCGGACACTCATATACGCTGCCCACGTCAACGGCCGTGCCCACCGCTTCGATATCCACGTCGCAGAACAGCGCGATCTTTTCCTTCATGTCGTGCGGCAGCTCGCGCTCGCTGCGGCACAAAAGAATATCCGGCTGAATACCGATGGCGCGCAATTCCTTCACGCTGTGCTGCGTCGGCTTGGTTTTCAGCTCCTGCGCCGCCGCGATCCACGGCACCAGAGTCACGTGCACGAACAAAGTATTTTCGCGTCCCAGTTCATGGCGCAACTGGCGAATCGCTTCGAGAAACGGCAGCGACTCGATATCGCCCACCGTGCCGCCGATTTCGACGATCACCACGTCGATCGCCGACCCGTCGGTGGCCGTCGACACGCGTTTCACCGCGCTCTTGATTTCGTTGGTCACGTGCGGAATCACCTGCACCGTCTTGCCCAGGTAATCGCCGCGCCGCTCCCGCGAAATGATCTGTTCGTAGATGCGCCCGCTGGTCAGGTTGTTGGCCTGCGTCAGCGGCGCGTGCGTGAACCGCTCATAGTGCCCCAGGTCGAGGTCGGTCTCCGCGCCGTCGTCGGTCACGAACACCTCGCCGTGTTGAAACGGACTCATCGTGCCCGGATCGACGTTCAGATAAGGATCGAACTTTTGCAGCGTAACTTTAAGGCCGCGGCTTTCGAGCAGGCAGCCGATGCTCGCCGCCGCGATCCCTTTCCCGAGCGAGGAAACCACGCCGCCGGTGACAAAAATGTATTTAGCCATATTAGTCGGTCACCATGAGTTTTTCGAACAGCCCCGATACCCTTTCCCAATCCTCCGGCGTATCCACGCCGAGCGATTCATACTCCGTTTCGACCACGCGAATCTTGAACCCGTTTTCGAGCGCCCGCAACTGCTCCAGCCTCTCCGCCTGCTCCAGCGGACCCGCCGGCAAGTCCGGATAGC
>JBEKOZ010000805.1:0-2566 GCA_049521275.1 Bryobacteraceae bacterium
ATGAGTTCTTCCCGCGTCGCTTCTTTCTGAGCGAGAAGCGCGAGCACCGCGGCCGACACATCGTCCAGCTCAAAGATTCCGGCGCTCGGAACGGTGTACAAAAATCGCCGTCCGCCGCCCGAAAACGCGTGGAATTCGCCGAGCCGGAACATCGCGCTCACTTGGGGCCCTCCGTCTCATCCCACCGGACATACAGCGGAATCGCGACCACCAGGTACGATCGCGCGGTCAGCGGCTTGCCTTCTCTGTCCTGCGCGCCTTTGTAGGTCGCGACGGCCCACACGTCGCCGTAATTATTGCGGCTGAACTTGCGCTTCGGATTCGGGCCATCCACAGACGGCGTGAAGAACCCAGTGGGGCTCATTTTGCCGACGAATTCTTTGTCGTCATCGCCGTACACGGCATAAAATTCCTCAACCGACCACTCTGCGTCGACGGGGCCCAGTTCCACATCATCCGCCGTGTTGGGCTTGCCGTCGGGTCCGCGATTGTAGGCGATTGCTTCGAACTGTTGATAGCCCTTGGGGAAATTTCCGCCGCCGAGCCGCGCCAGAGCCGTGTCCGGCGACACCTTGATGTAGTCGATCTTGTCGTACACCGCGATCGCATTCGGCGCGACCGTGCGGCGAACGGCGACATCGCGCTTGCCGACGATCGCTTTCGCGTCGACATCCACCTCGACGGTGGCCTGCTGCGCATTTTGCTCGACGATCCGCCGGACGGTCACACCGGTTCCGAAATCGATGTCGGCGGTAGTCAGCTTGGGAAAATTGTCGCCGTAAATTTTTACCTTCTGCGCAGTCGCGCCGGTCCGGATCATCGTCAAGTCCGTGCCGGTCACGGTGATGCCGTCGCTCGCGCGGCGCAGCGTCACGTCATACCCGAATTCTTCGTAGGCGCCCCAGAACCAGCGGCCTTCCATTTCATTCTGATCAGGCGCGATCCACATGGTCTCGCGCAATTCGGCGGGCACGCCCCCGGCAGCCTGCGGCGAAGGATCGGCCGCATTCTTGGTGGTCGAACGGCCGCGCCACGAATAGCCGGTATAGACGACGGACTTGCCGGAGCGCGTTACCGTGCTGCCGTCTCTCAAATAGGTGAGCTTGACGTTGGTGGTGAACTCGTCGGCTGGTGATCCAGGCGCCGCACCGGGTTCAATCACCATCTCGCCCATCACCTTGCCGCGTCCTGCCTGATAACCGGTGAACAACCAGCGCCCGGCCAGTTTCGGCGCGCGCATGCGAGCCCGCCACGCGGCCCACGCCGGCGTGTCCAAAGGATAATCCTTGGCGAGATATTCCACCGCTTGATCCGCCGCGGTACGCGTGTCGACGGGGGGTCCATTCGCGGGCGCAGCTCCGCGGCCACCGCCGCCATCCCCGCCTCTGCCCCGGAAGGATTGCTCGGAAACCATGAAGTATCCGCGATGCATATTCACCAGCAGATCCCAGTCTTCCTTCGATCGATACCAGGAGCGGGCGCGCCCGATGGCGTGACACGCGGCGCATGCCTCGCGAACCACCTCGCTCGGAAACTCTTCGTCCCTGATGCGATGCTCGACGAAATACATCACCGGCTTGGCCTCTTCAGGCGCGAGGCCGTGATCGGCGCTCAAACTCTTGACGATGGCGCGCGCTTCCTCGGGTTTCAACTCGAGACCGTTCAGGCGCACCATCCGCTTGATGGCTTCCTGCCAGCCTTCGGGCGTGGTGCGTTCCCAGGAAATGCGCGTGAGGTTGCCCTTTTCATCCTGCTTGTGACAGCCGCTGCATTTGGCGATGACCAGCGGATCCGTGACGGGAATGCCTTCGACCGGCTTGGGAGCGTCGGCGGCGCCCGCGGCCGCACCGCGTCCCGGGCCGCTTTGCGCCTGAACCAGAATCGGAAGAGCTATCAAAAGTGTGAGCAGCGGTCGCATGTCATTTTCACCGGAGCGCATCGACACCATTGTCGACGTGGCCGTTTGGACTACGATAGCGCATTCTCAAACAGGGAGCGGCGGACTTAGCTTTCTACGTTACACGGACTGCGCCCGCGGTGTCAACGCTTATGCAACACGAAGAGGAACTTCATGTCCTCGCGCGGTGACGTGTTCGACCCCGACCACGCGGCCGCTCTCGACAATCACCGCGTCGTCGAAATTATTCACCGTCGGGCAGACATGGCGCGGAATCAGGTAGAGCAGTTCGCCGATGGCGGGCGCCGCGCCGGCCGTGACCTCGATGGGAAGATGCTCCTCACTCGGCTTCAGAGGCGTCAGATCCGGACGTCCGGCAACGACGCACGTGGGCACGCCCGCATCGGCCGAAACGCTCTTGTGTCCCGCATCGCAGGTCACGACGTTCGGCTTGGGATGGCTCACGACCGTCGACACCACTAACGCGGCTGGTTGATATCCCCATTCGGCGGGCAATTGCTTGATGCTGGTGGCGTCACTGTACACGACCGTGCCGGGAGACGCGCGATGGACGAAATTCCCGGACAGGAACGGAGCGTACGCCGCCGCGCAGGGGAAAGCTGGCGTGCCGGACGTGATCACCTCCTCGATCGGAAAACCGCCGTTCTC
>JBEKOZ010000806.1:0-2563 GCA_049521275.1 Bryobacteraceae bacterium
GGCGCATCGCCGAAGGGGAGCTTCCCGCGCCGGATGCTTCGATGTACTTCTGCCACATCGAAAACGGCGAATCTCATGCAGATCCGCTTCAACTCACAGAAGACGGTTACATCAAGACTTGGCCACCGTGCTGGTTTGGCGACGACATGGGCGACCTGGTTGCGATGACCGAAGCCTCGATCGAGCGCAAACGCCGGTAATGACTTTCGTTGTCGAGACCAACGTCGCCCTCGTCGCGAATCGCATGGCGCCTCAGGCGTCACCGGGGTGCATCCTCGCCTGCACCCGGATTCTGAACGGCATCATGGAGTCTGAGCGGATCGCGATTGACGACCGATGGGAAGTTATCTCGGAATATAAGAAAAAACTGCGATCGTCCGGCGAGCCGGGAATCGGCGATGCTTTTCTCAGGTTTGTCCTTACCAACCTTCAAAACCCAACACGATGTGATGCTGTTCGAATGGCGGACTTTCCAACCAGTCCCATTCTCAATTCCTTCCACTCGAAGGACCGCAAGTTTGTCCAAGTCGCGCTAGCGCATCCGGATCGCCCAGTGATTCTCAACGCGGTCGACACGGACTGGCGTCCTTTCGAAGCCCACCTCTTGTCGCATGGAGTGAGAGTAGAATTTCTTTGCCCGGAGCACGCCTGAACGGCGCGTGAATTACTTTGCCCGCACAAAAAACAACACCGCCAGAGCCAGGAAAAATACCAGCGGCACCAGGATCATCATCACGACGATGACCTTCGGCATCCGCACCTTGGCCGGCATCTGGAACATCGCGTTGGTCAGTTCGGAGAAGGTAAGTTGATCGCCCTTCCACCGCGTGTCCAACTGCCGCGCGAACGTTTCGAGAATCGCCTCGCGCTTCGGACTCGCCTTCTCGATCATCGCCTGCGCAAACCCGCCCTCGGCGTAGACAATCCACAGCGAATCGTGCGTCGCGTGCAGCCCGGCGACCTTTTCCGTCACCCCTCGAATCGTGATATTCGCTTCCAGCCCGGCGCCCATCCCCGCCAGTTTCACCGCGCTCCACGGAATCGTTCGCACCGCGCCGGCCGCCGTTCGCAGGCGCAGCCAGTCTGCTCCCGCATCCACCGCGTCGCAGCCGATCACCGCGTCTGTGTTCATAATTTCGTCAAGTCGCGACCCGTCATCTCCACGGGCTGCGGCACGCCGAATAATCCCAACATGGTGGGCGCGATGTCGCGCAGCGAACCTTGCGCGCGCAGCGGCCTCCGCTCCTCGTCGACCACAATGAACGGCACCGGATTCGTGGTGTGATACGTATGCGGACCCTTCGTCACCGGGTCGATCATCATCTCCGCGTTGCCGTGATCGGCGGTGATAATCCACCGCCCGCCCTTGCGCTTCAGCGCCTCGTAAATGCGCCCCAGATGCGCATCGACCACTTCCACCGCCTTCACCGTTGCTTCCAGTTTGCCCGAATGACCCACCATGTCGGCGTTGGCGAAATTCATCACGATCACGTCGAAATCGCGCTTCTCGATGGCCGTTTCCACCAAATTCGCGACCCCCTCCGCATTCATCTCCGGCTTTAAATCATAGGTCGCAACCTTCGGCGACGGAGCCATTTCGCGCTCTTCCCCCGCGTACGGCTTCTCGTTGCCGCCGTTAAAAAAATAGGTCACGTGCGCGTACTTCTCCGTCTCCGCGACGCGCAGGTTCTTCCAGTTCAGATCGGCCATCACATTCGCCAGAATGTGCGTCGGCAATTCGCGCGGCAGCACGAACGGCACCGTGAACGTCTTGTCATACTGCGTCATGGTCGTGAAGTGGAGCTTTAACGGAGCCTCCGTAAGTGCCTGCGTCATTTGCCGCCCGCGGTCCGCGCGATAGTTGAAGAAAATGCACGCGTCCTCTTCGCGGATGCGTCCCACCGCGTCGTGCCGCTGGTCGACGATCACCACCGGTTCGATGAACTCGTCGGTAATCCCGTTCTCATAGGACCGCTTCGCCGCCGACACCGGATCGGTCGCGCGCTCGCCGCGGCCCGCGACCATCGCGTCCTTGGCCAGCGCGATCCGTTCCCACCGCTTGTCCCGATCCATAGCGTAATAGCGCCCCGAAATGGTCGCGATGCGGCCCACGCCAATCTTTTTGATCTGCTGCTCCAGCGCCTCCAGATACTCCGCGCCGCTGTTCGGCGACGTATCGCGCCCATCCATGAAGCAATGGACGCACACGTCGGTCACCCCTTCGAGCCTGGCCATTTCGAGCAGCGCATAAAGATGAGTGTTCATCGAATGAACCCCGCCGTCGCTCACCAGGCCCATGAGGTGCAGCCGCCGGGTCTTCGCGTGCTTCATCGACGCCAGCAGCACCGGATCGCGAAAAAAATCCCCCGTCGCGATCATCTTGTCGATCCTCATCACGTCCATCAACAGCACCCGTCCGGCGCCGATGTTCAAGTGCCCGACTTCGCTGTTCCCCATCTGCCCCTCAGGCAGTCCCACGAAGGGTCCCGAGGTATGAACCAACGTGTTAGGAAAGTCCCGTAACAGACGGTCATAATTCGGCTTATTCGCCAAGGCAATCGCG
>JBEKOZ010000807.1:0-2551 GCA_049521275.1 Bryobacteraceae bacterium
TCCGGCTTGGTCTTCATGTCCGCGCGGTCCGCGAAATGATTCTTCACATACGCAATCGACCCCAGCAGCCCTTCTTCCTCCCCGCTCCACAGCGCGATCCTTACAGTCCGGTCCATCCGCACATTCAGAACCTTCAAAATCCGCATCGCCTCCATCGCCACCGCGGATCCCGTGCCGTTGTCCGTGGCCCCCGTCGCCCCGTGCCAGCTATCGAAGTGCCCGCCAATCATCACCACCTCGTCCTTCTTGGACCCTCCCTGAATCTCCCCGACAATATTGAACGACTCCTCTTCTTTGTCTCCAAACTGCGCGCGAATATCGAACTCCAGCTTCACCGGAATCCCGTGATCCAGCAGCCGCACGATGCGGTCGTAATGCTCCGGCGTGATCACCACCCCCGGAGGCGGAACCGGATCGCCGAATTTGTACGACCCTCCGCTGGTCCCGAACACTGTCCCGCCATCCGAATTGGTCGTCGTCGGAATCAAAGTCACCGCCGGCTTCTCGCTGATCAGAAACGCCGCCAGCGCCTCCCGGAACTTCCTGGCCTCCACCGGATTCACCGGCGGAACGCCAGCCGGAGGGCCAAACCCTCCCCGGCCTCCCGGCGTGAACATCAGCCTCTGTTGCAGTTCTTCGTCCGTCAGCCGGTGCGCCTGCGGCGTCGTCGACAGCGCCAAATCCTTCGACGGAGCCGTCAACACGATCTTGCCCGTCAGCTTGCCCTTATACTTCTCCAGATCCGCCATCGTCGTCATCGGCGCGTAAATCGCATCGCCCTTCACCACGCCATCCGTCCCCGATGTCCACGCCAGCGGATACCCGATCAATGGCGAATAAACCGGCTCCGTCATGTGCCCTTCGTAGTGCGAATAATTCCAGCTCCGCCCGAACTTGCCCCACGGCTCTTTGTTCACGTTGACCAGCCCGTAGCCCTTCAACTCTCCCACCGCCCAATCCGCGGCCGAATGAAACCCCTTCGAATTGGTCACCCGAGGCCCATTGACGTCCGTCAGATAAAACAGCGTCTCCATAATCTTCGAATTCTCGAACGCCTCGGCGCGAATCCTGTGCACCACCGCCAGGTCCGCCGAGTCCTGCGCGCCCAGCGCCGCCGCCATTAAAATCAACACCGTAAAACGCATATTCCCGCTAGCATATTACAATTAGTAGGAGCTTGTTGCGAATCAACAAATTCCGTAACGCGTGCGAATCACCATCTCCAAAGAGAATTACCTGAAGGCCGTCGCCGAGGCCGAAGCCGAAGGTGAGCCCGTCATCGCCGCGACCCTGGCCCGTTGGCTCAAAGTTTCCGCTCCCGCCGTCACCATGGCCATCCGCCGCCTGAAGCGCGACGGTCTGATCCACGTCGGCGCCGCCGGCGAAATCACTCTCCGGAAGGAAGGCCGCGAAATCGCCGACCGCGTCCTCCAGCGCCATCACCTCATCGAACGCATGCTCACCGAAATCTTCGGCATGGAATGGTACAAAGTCCACGACGAAGCCGAGCAGCTGGAGCACGCCGTCTCCGCCGACTTCGAGCGCCATCTGATCGACAAACTCGGCCCTAACGGCCATGAGGACCGCCATGGCTGGATCCCTCTCGACAAGCTCGCCCCCGGCGTCACCGCAACAGTAATGAGCGTCTTCGAGCGCGACCGATCTCTGCTCGAATATCTGGACGCCCTGGGCATCCGGCCCAGCGCCGAACTGGAAATAGTAACCCGCAACTGCGACGACACCCTGACCCTCAAAATCGCCGGCAAACCAATCCAGCTAGGCGCTACCGCAGCCGCGAAAGTCTGGGTCCTCAACGTCTCTGCGTGAATCTCTTCCGCGCCACTCCCATCACCGCCAGGGAACCAAGCATCATCACCGCGATCGCCGCCCACCCGAGCCCTTCGCCGCGCATCACCACAATCGAGACCGCAGCCGACACCCCACCATAGCCGGTGAACAAAATCCGGGAGAAATGCTTCGGAGGCTGAGACCTCCGCAGCTCGCGCGACAACCGCCCGGCGAATTCCGGCGAGAGCCGCGGAACCGGCGCGGCCATCGATCGCCGTAGCAGACGGTCCATCTCGTCAGACATACGAATATCCTCTCTCTTTCAGCATACCGTCGAGCAACTGGCGAGCCCGATGCAGGTACGACTTGGCGGTATTCTCCGGAACGTCCAGCAGCACCGCCACTTCAGCCACGCTAACGCCCAGCCAATAGTACAGGCGCAGAGCCGACTGGTACACCTCGGGCAGCGTTTGAATGCATGCCGCCAGCGCCTCATCTCGACGCGCCGTTTCCGCCTGCGCCTCAGGCCCCGGCGTAGCGTCCGCCGCGTGAGCCAGCGCGCCCTCATCCAGATGCGGCCTTCGGTACCGAGCCCGAGCCTTCCAGTTCACCGCCTGGTTGAACGTAATGCGGTAAATCCAGGATCCGACTTCCGCCTCCCCCCGAAACGATCGGAGCGCATGATGAACCCTCAGAAACACCTCCTGCGCCACGTCTTCCGCCTCCCCTTGAAATCCCCGCCCGAGGATCGAAAGAGCCAGCC
>JBEKOZ010000808.1:0-2544 GCA_049521275.1 Bryobacteraceae bacterium
TGATTCGCGCGGAAAACGATTGGCAGACGGCGTGCGGTTAGAGGGACAGGATTCGTATGGACATTAAACGAGAAGGCGTCGCCAAGAAGAAGATGATCCGCAGGGTGATTTACTCCATCCTGACCGTCGCCGCGCTTGGGCTGGTGACCTGGCGGCTCATGTTATTGAAGCCGGCTGCGCCGACGCAGGAACGGGCCACGGTGTGGATCGATTCGGTCAAGCGGGGTCCGATGTTGCGCGAGGTGCGCGGGTTAGGGGCGCTGGAGCCGGAGGATATTATCTGGATTCCCGCGGCTTTCGACGGTCAGGTGGACAAGATTGTCGCGCATTCGGGCGACGACGTGAAGGCGGGCACGGTGATGCTGGTGCTGACCAATCCGGACATGCAGCTGGCCGCTAACGATTTCGAATGGCAAGTGAAGCAGGCGGAGGCTACGCTCGCCGATTTGAAGGTCCAGTTGCAGAGCAAAATGTTCGACCAGCAATCGGTGGTGGCGAGCGCGCAGAGCGATCTGGAGCAGGCCGCGCTGCAAAAAGAGAAAGAAGAGCAGTTGGGCAAGATGCAGCTCGAAAGCGAGCTGAGCGTCAAGCTGGCGGTGGCGAAATGGGAGCAGTCGCTGAATAAGCACAAGATGGAGAAGCAGAAGCTGGACATTCAACAACAGTCGGTGGATGCGCAGCTCGGTTCGGCCATGGTGCAGGTGGATAAGTTGCGCGCTGCGTATAACTTAAAGAAGCAGCAGGTGGCGGACCTCACGATCCGGGCGGGCATCAACGGCCGCATGCAGGAGATGACGCTCCAGGTGGGGCAGCGCGTGAAGCCGGGCGACGTGCTCGCGAAACTGGCGCAGCCGTGGAAGCTGAAGGCGGAACTGAAGATCGCCGAGACGCAGGCGAAGGACATCCTGCTGGGGCAGAAGGCGGAGATCGACACGCGCAACGGCATTATTCCGGGGCACGTCAGCCGGATCGATGCATCTATTGTGAACGGAACGCGCACGGTCGACGTAAGACTAGATGGGCCTTTACCCGCGGGAGCGGTGCCGGATCTGAGCGTGGATGGGGTGGTCGAGATCGAGCGGCTGGCGGATGTGGTGTTCGTGGGGCGGCCGGTGTTCGGACAGCCGAACAGCTCAGTGAGTCTGTTCAAGCTGGATGACGACGGGAAGGGCGCCACGCGGGTGACGGTGAAACTGGGCCGGAGTTCGGTGAACACGATTGAAGTAGTGGATGGGTTGAAGGTGGGCGATCAGGTGATTTTGTCCGACATGTCGGCGCAGGAAGCAAATCCGCGCATCAGATTGAATTAGGAGACTACGATGGCTGAATCGATGATTTATCTGGACGGGGTGACGAAGGTGTTCGTCACCGACGATGTGGAAACACATGCGCTGGCCGGCATTCACCTGGACATTAAAAAAGGCGAATACCTGTCGATCGCGGGGCCTTCGGGATGCGGGAAGTCGACCCTGCTGGCGATTTTAGGACTGCTCGATTCGCCGTCGGATGGGACTTACGTGCTAAACGGCAAGCCGGTGCAGGGACTCAAGCTGAGCGAGCGCGCGCGGATCCGCAACCGGGAAATCGGTTTCATTTTCCAGGCGTTCAACCTGATTGGCGATCTGACGGTGTATGAAAATGTCGAGCTGCCGCTGACGTATCGCGGGATGCCCGGTGCGGAGCGCAAGAAGCGGGTGCATGAAGCGCTGGAGCGCGTCGGGATGTCGCATCGGGTGAAGCATTATCCTTCGCAACTGTCGGGCGGTCAGCAACAGCGCGTCGCGGTGGCCCGAGCTTTGGGCGGCGACCCGTCGATTCTGCTGGCGGATGAGCCTACCGGAAACCTCGATTCGGCGAACGGCGAAGCGGTGATGGATCTGTTGCGCGAGCTGCATCGCGGCGGAGCGACGATCTGCATGGTGACGCACGATCCGCGCTATGCGCGATACGCCGACCGCAATATTCACTTGTTCGACGGACGAGTGGTCGAAGAGAGCACCGAAAGCGCGTAGCGCGTCAGTGATATTCTCGTGTGGTGACTGACAAAATTGTCGTGCTCACCACGTGCGATTCCGCGGAGGAAGCCGAACGGCTGGCGCGGCACCTGGTGGAACATCGCGTCGCCGCGTGCGTCAACATTATCGCCGGCGCCCGCAGCGTCTACAGATGGAAAGACAAGATCGAGGACGCGGCGGAATTTTTGCTGGTCATCAAGTCGCGGCGCGACGCCTTTCCTAGACTGCGCACGGCAATCGCGGAGCTTCACTCCTACGAAATTCCTGAAGTGATCGCGCTGCCGGTGGTCGATGGCTCGGAAGCCTACCTCAACTGGCTCGATCGCGAGATGGCGTCATGAAGCCGACGCACGCCCGGCATTGGGTAGTCTTCTTCGCCGTCACGCTGGCGATTCTTTCCTACATCGACCGGGTGGTGATGTCGCAGGCGGCCAAGCCGATCTCTGCGGAACTGCATCTCACCAAGGCGCAGA
This sequence comes from Bryobacteraceae bacterium, assembly GCA_049521275.1. Taxonomy (GTDB): domain Bacteria; phylum Acidobacteriota; class Terriglobia; order Bryobacterales; family Bryobacteraceae; genus Palsa-187. Next base: position 2,489 of record JBEKOZ010000808.1, read on the forward strand.
TGGGATCGGTGTTCAGCGCATTTGCGCTCGCTTACGCGCTGTTTGAAATCCCCAGC
>JBEKOZ010000809.1:0-2539 GCA_049521275.1 Bryobacteraceae bacterium
GCGCTGGGAATCGAGCGTGTCGACGACTACGAAGCCAGCGTGATTATCCTTCGTGGAAAACTGATGCTCGGCGAAGATTGCCGGCAACTGGAAGCGGTGATTCCGGAGCTGTTGAGCGAGGGCCGCACGAAGCTCATTTTCGAGCTGAGCGGGGTGACGCATATCGATTCGACGGGCATTGGCCGGTTCATCGACACCTACAGCAGACTGATGAAAATCAACGGAAAGATGCGGCTGGCGGGCGCGAGCGGAGCGGTGCGCGATGCGTTTCGGGTGACGCGGCTGGATACGGTGTTTTCATTTTTCCCGACGGTGGAAGAGGCGCGGGCGGGGTTGTAATTCCTTTACGGCGACTGATGCGGGGCTGCGTCCGGCTTGATTCCTTGCGCTTTGGCCAGTTCCAGGATGTGGTCGGCGGCGAACTGGGGGCGGTCGATGGAGCGGATCACGATACGGCTGCTGCCGCCCGCGGTTTCGAACGACAGATCGCCGATCCCCATCATGCGTTGCCCCAGCGTCTGGTCCACACGCACGTCCTGCAACTTGATGACTTGCTCGGTGCGGGTTGTCTTCGAGAAGAATCCCGATTCGTAGCGGACGCGGTCGCTGAATACTTCGAGCTTGATCAGTCTCTGTTTAAAATGGCGCGTCATTACAATCACCATGAAGAAACCGGGCACGATCAGCAGCCACCACAGGCGCGGGTCCTCATTCCCCTTTAACTGCAAATACGCAACGATGGCGAGCGCGAGGATCAGGCACAACGCATATCCCAACATGATGAATTTTGTGGATGGACGGAGGACCATGGCAGGCATGATAACATGCGCGTAAGCCGGGCTGTCACAATAGGAAGAAAGATGGAAACCCAACGGGATGTCACGCGCGTGCTGGTGGTCGACGACGAGGAATCGCAGCGCACCGCGCTCGCCAGCAATATCAAGCTGTGGGGTTATACGGTGGAGACCGCGGGCGACGGCGAAGAGGCGCTGGCGAAGCTGGAATCGTTCGACGCGCACGTGATCGTCACCGATCTGAACATGCCTCGCATGACCGGACAGGAGCTGCTGAAGCGCTTGCGGGACGCGAGCGACGCGCCGCCGGTCATCGTGCAGACCGCTTACGGAGGCCTGGAGACGGCGCTCGAAATGGTGCATCAACTGGGCGCGTTCTGGTTCATCGATAAACCCGTAGACACGCTGGCGCTGCGGCTGCTGATCGAGCGCGCGGTGGCGCAGGAGAAGCTGGCCGAGCGCGCGGAACGGCTGGAGCGCCAGTTGAGCAATCAGGGCCTGCTGGGTGAAATGGTGGGGTCGTCGCCGAAGATGCGCGAAGTTTTCAGCCTGATCCAACAGGTCGCGCCGAGCCGCGCCGCGGTGCTGATCACCGGCGAGAGCGGGACCGGCAAGGAACTGGCGGCGCGGGCGATTCATGCGCTGAGCCCGCGGCGCAACGGACCGTTCGTGGCTCTGAACTGCGCGGCGATGCCCGACAGCCTGATGGAAAGCGAACTGTTCGGGCACGAAAAAGGGGCGTTCACGGGAGCCGTGGACCGGCGCGCGGGATGCTTTGAACTGGCGCAGAATGGAACGGTGCTGCTGGACGAAATCGGCGACATGCCGGTGGCGCTCCAGGCGAAGCTACTGCGCGTGCTGGAGGATTCCCGGGTACGCCGGCTGGGCGGCAAAAGCGAGATCCAGTTGGACGTGCGCATCCTGGCCGCTACGAATTCACCGCTCGACGCGGCGATTCGCGAAGGAAGATTTCGCGAGGATCTGTTTTACAGGCTGAACGTGTTTCCGATTCCGCTGCCTCCGCTGCGGGAACGCAAGGACGATCTGCCGTCGCTTGCGGCGGCGCTGCTGAGCGATTTGAACCTTAAGCATGGAACCAAGGTCACGGATGTGTCCAAAGAAGTGCTGGAGCGGTTCCGCGCCTACAACTGGCCGGGCAACGTGCGGGAACTTCGCAATGCGGTGGAACGCGCGGTGATTCTGGCCGGTGAAGGAACCATCGCGCCGGCGCATCTGGCGGCGGGCTTCGGTGGACAGAGCACACCCGCGCCGGCGGCGGCCGCGGCGGCGGCGCATCATGGAAACAGCGAGGAATTACGCATCCCGGTGGGCTCCACCATCGAGCAGGCGGAGCGCGCGCTGATCGAGCTGACGCTGGAGCATACGCGGCATAACAAAACCCGCGCCGCCGAAGTGCTGGGGATCAGCCAGAAAACGCTGTTCAATAAATTGAAGGAATATGGCGCGCAAACTGCTGGAGCTTAGAGCCGGTGCGAGTCCACATCCGGCTCCGGTATTCCGATTTGCGCAGGTGGATCGTAATCGCGAACATGTCGCTGCGCGTTAGGCTGGTGCTGCTGATCGTCGCGCTGGTGGCTTTTGTCGCGATCGCGTTATCGGCGGTGCACCTGGCGAATCTGGTGAATCAATTATCGGCCGACGCGCTGGAGCGCAGCAAGCTGGCCGCCGACCAGGTGAAGGCGTTCGTCACCGACCACATTCAGCAGCACTCGGAAAAGTTCGAA
>JBEKOZ010000810.1:0-2529 GCA_049521275.1 Bryobacteraceae bacterium
GCCGCATTGTTTGACGCCTTCGAGAATGCGGCTGACCAGATCTTCCGAGTACGACTTCGCCTTGATCACCGAAACGGGCGACAGAACTTGCGGACCAGTGTGCTTCGCGCCTCCGGTGAATCCGGCGTATCCGGCGAAGAGGCTGGCGCCCGCGACGGCGAGAAATTCACGGCGATTCGGACTCATGTGACGGCTCCGGTGCGGAAAAAGTTGACTTTGTCTTCGGCGATGATCGAGAGCGCGGCGATCATGGTCTCCGGAGTCGAAACGATGTCGACAGTCGACGGCGGGACTTGCGCTTCATGCAAGCGGAGAGCGATGGTGAGCCAGGCGCGTGCCAGCGGCGAAGGCGTCAGGCTCGACATCCGCGTGGCCAGATCGATGGATGGTCCCAGGTCGGGATGGCCTTGGAGTCCGATCAGCGCGAGGCCGGTGGTTTCCGGAAACGCGACCAGGTCGACGTGCAACGACGCGTGGTTGCCGTAGTTCCATCCGCCGTCCTGGCAGCGCACGTCGAGCAACTGCGCCTGGCCGATGCGGACGCGCTCCTGCAATTTGGCGCTCGGTGCTTTCGAGGCCGCTTGTTTCAGCGCAACGATGGCGTGCGCGGTCGGTTCCACCCACGACGCTGTGTCCGGTTTCCAGGGCCAGCCTATCAGTTCGAGATTCCGGTCGGGTTTGCCGAGGAGACCAGTGCGGAAAACCAGGCGCCGCCACAAGGGCCCTTCAATTCCGGCGGAGTCCAGCAGCCACGCGACACCCTTTTGAAACGGTTCTCCAAATTCGCCGCGCGATTGCGCCAGGGTCACGCACAGCGACGTGGCCCAGGTAGGAACCTCGACTTCGGCCGAGGGGCGCCATCCGCCGTCGGCGCCTTGCCAGGATTTCAGCAGCGTCCAGGCCCGATCCGCCGCGGGGTCGCCCTCGAGTGCCACGGCTGCGTAAAAGGTGGGTTCCAGCCAGGATTGTTTGCCGGGGAAATAGCCCCATCCGCCGTCGGCGTTTTGGGTTTGCCGCAGGCGCACCGCGGCTGTAGGATCCTTCACTTATCTGTATTCGACGGGACGCCGCCGAAACTTTAGCGAAGACTTGTTCGATAATAGCCCCATGCGTTTTCTTGTTCCCGCATTGCTGACTTCCCTGACGCTTTTCGCTCAAGACGACCTGGCGCGGGCGCGCCGCATCAGTGCCGAGGCGATCGGCATCGACAGCCATATCGACACTATCCAGCATGTGCTGGTCGACGGCGTAGATCTGGCGAACCGGCTGCCCAACGGCATGGTCGATTTTCCGCGGCTGCGCGAAGGAGGCATGAAAGCACCCTTTTTCGCTCTCTGGGTTCCGGTCTATTACAAGGGCGCCGAAGCGGTGCGCCGCACGCTCGACCTGCGCGACGCGATGCAGAGCGTTCTCGACGCGCATAAGGACCAGATTGAGCTGGCCACCGGCGCGGGCGACATCGAACGCATCGTGAAATCGAAAAAGATCGCGGCATTTCTGGCGATCGAAGGCGGCCACCAGATCGACGATGACCTGGCCGTGCTGCGCATGTACTACCGCATGGGCATCCGCGCCATGACGCTGACCCATTTCAAGAACAACAACTGGGCCGATTCGTCCACCGACAAGCCGGAGCACAACGGCCTGACGCCGTTCGGCAAAGATGTGGTGCGCGAGATGAACCGGCTGGGCATGCTGGTCGACGTGTCGCATGTCTCGGACAAAACCTTCTACGACGCCATCGCAGTAAGCACCAAGCCGGTGATCGTTTCCCATTCGTCATCGCGGGCCATCTCGGACATTCCCCGCAACGTGACCGACGATATGCTGCGCGCGCTCGCCAAAAACGGCGGCGTGATCGGCATCAACTTCGGCGAAGGATTCATCAGCCAGAAAGATGTCGCCGCATTGCGTGCCGCGATCGCCACCTACTCCGAGGCTCCGCCGGACATGGGCGGAAAAATTCTCGACGACTACGCCAACAAGGAATACCGCCACGATCTGGCCTCGACGAAGACCGGACTGGCAACTCTATCCGACGTCGCCGATCATGTGGACCACATGGTGAAGATCGCGGGCATCGACCACATCGGCATCGGCAGCGACTTCGATGGCATCACCTCGCCCCCGCAAGGGCTGGAGGATATTTCGAAGATGCCCGCGCTGGTCGCGGTGCTGCTCAAGAGAGGCTATTCCGAGCAGGACATAAAGAAGATTCTCGGCGGCAACTATTTGCGGGTAATCCGCGAAGTCACGGGACGTTGAACCGCTGAGTACTATCCTTTTCATGGACCGGGCCCTATGAAAGTACTACAGGGTCCGTTCTATTTACTCGCTAGGGGTTTCCGCGTAGAGTTGTAGGTGTGAAGCCCGAGACCGCGACCAAATGAACCAGCTTTTACTGCAATACTCATACCTGCAAGTGCTTGATTTCATGACTACCGTGGCCTTTCTTTTGCACGGAGTTCATGAGGGCAATCCCTTAGTGCGGGCGGCGTTGCACTATTCGCCGAATCCGCTTGGAGGATT
>JBEKOZ010000811.1:0-2892 GCA_049521275.1 Bryobacteraceae bacterium
AGGAAGGGCGTGGTATCGAGCCTCAATTCGGATGACGACGAGTTGATGCGCCGGCTGAATACGGAAGCGGCGAAGGCCATGAAGTACGGCGGCCTGTCGCGCGAAGAGGCGCTGGCGCTGGTCACCATCAACCCGGCCACTCAGCTCGGCGTAGCCAATCGGGTCGGGTCGATTGAAGTCGGCAAGGACGCCGACATCGTGATTTACGATAAGGATCCGTTGTCGAATTATTCCAAGGTTCAGAAAGTCTGGATCGACGGAAACAAGTTGTTCGATCGGGATTCCGATGTCAGCGGCCGTCCGGCGAAGGAATTGGAGAAGAAAAAGCTGGCTGATAAGGAGAAGGCCGAAACGCCGGCTCGTGGTGGAAGGGGGCCGCAATGAAAAAGTTCGGACTGTTCGTGGCATGCGCGGCAGCGCTCTTGGCGCTTCATTCGCGGCGTCGACGTGTATCCGGTGACGGGCGCCGAAGTGAAGGGCGTTTCGGTGCTGGTGCAGGATGGAAAAATCGCCGACATCGGAGCGAAGCTGGTGGCGCCCAAAGGGATCAAAGTGGTCGAGGGCAAAGGGCTGCGGCTTTATCCCGGCATGATCGATTCGAACACCGAACTGGGGCTTTCAGAAGTCGGAGCCGAGCGCGTAACGGTCGACACCGGCGAGTTGGGCGAGTTCATGCCGCAGTTGAAGGCGCTGAGCGCGGTGAATCCGGAGAGCGAACATTTTCCCGTGGTGCGAGCCAATGGCATCACCGCCGTCATGACGTTTCCCGCAGCCGGCGGACGAGGCGGACGCGGAGCCGGCGGAACGCAATTCATTTCGGGCGAGGCCGCGCTGATCCACATGGACGGCTGGACCTGGGAGGACATGGAGATCAAACGCGATGCGGCGGTGCACCTGTTGTTCCCCACCATCGCGATGCGCGGAGGAGGACGCGGCGGGGCGAGCGTCGATTTCGCGGATGAGATCGCACTGTTGTTCGGTGGCGGCAGCGCGGCCGGCACGTTTACGGAAGCCAAGCGCAATTACGAAACGCAGGTCGCCAAGGTGACGGAATTTTTCGAGCAGGCGCGCCAGTATCAAAAGGAGCGAACCGCCAATCTGCCGGGCTTCAAGCGCGATCTGAAGCTGGAGGCCATGATTCCGGTGCTCGAAGGCAAGGTCCCGGTGGCCGTGCCCGCGGCGCGGGAGCGGACGATTCACGATGCCGTCGCGTTCGCCGAGAAGGAACATATCAAGATCGTAATTCTGGCGCCGCGGGAGCTGGGCAAAGAAGGTCCGGAGCTGAAGGCGAAGAATGTTCCCGTGATTTTGAGCCGCACCGAAGCGGTGCCGGAAAACGAGGACCAGCCGTATGATTATGGGGAGTCGCTGCCGGGCGAGTTCTATAAGGCTGGGGTGAAGATCGCGTTTGGGACATTCGATAATGAGTTCTCGCGCAACCTGCCGTATAACGCGGCGCGAGCGGTCGCCTACGGGTTGCCGTATGACGCGGCGCTGAAGGCGGTGACGATCAACGCGGCTGAAATCTGGGGCGTGGGCGACAAGACGGGATCGATCGAAAAGGGAAAATGGGCGGACCTGATGCTGACGAACGGAGATCCGCTGGAGACACCGACGCAGATCAAGGCTCTGTACATTAAGGGTAAGGAAGTGGATTTGTCGAATAAACAGACGAGGCTGTACCAGAAGTATTTAAATCGTCCGTAAATCTCCTTTCCTTGTTCAGAGTTTGGGCGGCCTTTCGACCGCCCGCCCCCTTTTGGGTACCCGAATCCGTGTGTTCACTCTCACGGCAAAGCCCGCTGAAGGTGCGACGGCCCCTCGAGAACTTTAACGGATCACGAACCAGGCATCAACCGGAAGACTCCTGGCTTCTTGACTGTATGGTAGAGAGGAGTTCGCGCTGCGAGGGCGATTGAAATACGCAAGTTGCTGGGAGCGTGGGAGAAAGAGTGTCATTTTTCGACGTTACGCGTTCGAAGAACTTAGCCGCAAGCTTCTCTCGGCCCTCTGGGGTGTCAAAGTTTCCCGACTCAAGCACGTGCGCGTGATCCGGCCGCAGCGCTCCGGAGAATAGATTCAAGATGTGTCTTTCGGTTACGAGCGGAAAAATTGGTTTATCAATAATCTTGGCGGCCCCGACGTGCTGCAAGACTTCGCTGTAGCCGAGCGTCGGGTCAGCGGTAAAAAGCGGCGTGACTATGTCGGCCGTTTTCAACCTTCTGAGCGTTCCCTCAAAGCCAAAGTCCTCCGCGAGGTCGAACTCTAAGCCGCGGCGCCTGCTGAGGGAGGCGCGAAGTTTTCGTGCGGCATCCGTGCCCGCGTCATCGTGGAGTATGAGAACTCGAATGGGAGTCTGTGTCTTTGAAAATTCGCTTTGGCTCATGATTGTTCCTACCCTTCGATTCCAACCTTAGGGCCTAATGCACGAGCCTGTCAAATTGAATTGCCGTGGACAAAATAGCGTCAGCGGACTCGGCGCATTAGGGTGCCGCGCTCTAGAAGAGCCGCGACCTTCGGGAGCGGTCCGCCCGGAAAATCGCCAAGGTGCTCCCTGGCTGTGGAGCACGTAGAAAATCGCCTGTTGAATGCTCTCGTCGCTAAACAGCGACCGCGTGCTGCCATGCCGGGACCATCGCTTTCGGGTCCTATCGTCGAAGCCGAGGTCGTTCAGGCGGCGGCTGGCCGCGGATTTTAATTGGGTCATCACGAATCCCGGTTTCTGTTGGCTGTCCACGATGATGTGAACATGGCTTTGCCTGACGTGGGCTGCTCGCAGGTTCCAGTCGCTCTGGGTGCAGCGATTGACTATCGCCTCAAGCACTGCCTGGCGGCTCGGTTCGTCTAATTGATACCGGGGCTGATCCATAAGGCGCAATTCGGCGGCTAGGC
>JBEKOZ010000812.1:0-3433 GCA_049521275.1 Bryobacteraceae bacterium
AGTTTTTGCTCGCCGGAAAAACTATGCCCTGGTACGCGATGGGGCTCTCCATCATGGCCACCCAGGCCGGCGCAATCACTTTCATCTCGACCCCCGGCCAGGCCTACGTCGATGGAATGCGCTTCGTGCAGGTCTATTTCGGGCTGCCCATCGCGATGGTGATTCTTTCCGCGACCGTCGTCCCCATCTTCCATCGCGCGAAAGTCTACACTGCCTACGAATACCTGGAGCAGCGCTTCGACGCCAAAACGCGCGCCCTCGTTTCGTTCATTTTCCTGATCGAGCGCGGCCTCAGCGCCGGCATCGCGCTCGCCGCGCCGGGTATCGTTCTCAGCGCAATTCTGCACCTTCCATTCCTGTGGACCACCCTCATCATGGGATGCATCGTGATTCTGTTCACCACCATGGGCGGCATCAAAGCCATCACCTGGGCTGACGTTCCGCAGATGATCGTGATTCTCGCTTCGCTCATTCTTGCTCTGTGCGTCGCCATTCGCCTGCTCCCGCCGGGCGTTTCGTTCCTGGATGCGGCGAGGCTCGCCGGCGCCGCGGGCAAACTGAACGCCGTCGTCACGCACTTTGATTGGAAGGATCGCTACAACCTCTGGAGCGGCGTCATCGGCGGAGCCTTCCTCGCCCTCGCCTATTTCGGCGCCGATCAGAGCCAGGTGCAGCGTTACCTCACCGGAAAATCCATCGGCCAAAGCCGCCTCAGCCTCCTGTTCAACGCCATGGCGAAGGTGCCCATGCAGTTCCTGATTCTGTACATCGGCTCCATGGTGTTCGTCTTTTTCCTGTTCGATAAGCCGCCGCTGCTGTTCCATCCCGTGGAAATGGCGCGCCTCGAAAAGACTCCGCAATACCCCGCCATGGAGTCGCGTTACGGCGCCGCGTTCGATCACCGCCGTGGCGCGGCGCTCGAATATAAAGACGCTCCGGACGACCCATCCCGCCTCACCGCGCAACAGAAATTTCGCGCCGCGCAAAAAGACTTTGACAGTGTGCGCGCCGAAGCGCTGAAGCTCTCGACGGAGAACGATACCAACTATATTTTTCTGACCTTCGTCATGCGCTATTTGCCGGCCGGCATCGTCGGTCTCGTGCTCGCGGTGATTTTCACCGCATCCATGTCGTCGAGCTCAGGCGAAATCAACTCCCTCGCCACCGTCACCGTGATCGACATCTACAAGAGACATATCCGCCCCGGCGCCTCCGATCATCATTACCTCGCCGCCTCGCGCGCCGCGACCGTATTCTGGGGAGCCTTCGCCACGATCTTCGCCACCTTTGCGTACAACTTCGGCGCGCTGATCGAAGCCGTGAATCAAGTGGGCTCGCTGTTCTACGGAGGCCTGCTGGGCGTCTTCGTACTGGCCTTCTTCGCCAAGAAAGTCGGCGGCACCGCGGCGTTTTACGGAGTGATCGCCGGCGAATTAGCGATCTTCGCAACCGCGAGATTCACTTCGATAAAATTCCTCTGGTACAACGTCATCGGATCGCTGGTGGTGATCGCGGTCGCGTTGCTGATTTCCAGAGTGGTACCATATACACATGAAACGCACAAATCTTGTGCTTGACGAAGCGCTGCTCAAAGAAGCGACACGCGAGCTGGGAGAAAAGACGTATTCGGCGACGGTGAATGCCGCGCTTAAGGAGATCGTCCGGCAGAAACAGGTCGAGAAGCTGGCGGATTTCGTCGGAAAGCTGGAGTGGATTGGCGATCTCTCCGAGATGCGCGAAGATCAACCCCGAAAACCAGCAAAGCAGCGCCCGGCGAAGCTCCCCGCCGCGCGCCGCAGACGATCAGCATGAAGATCCTGGTAGACACGTCGGTGTGGATCGCGATTTTGCGGGGCGAAGTCGAGGTCGACCGGATCACCTACCGCGACTATGCCACTTGCGGCCCCGTTGTGCAGGAGGTCCTTCAAGGTTTCGGAGAAAATCCCCTAGCCCAGCGTTACCAGGCGTTGTTTCTGAAAGTCCCGCGCCTCAGTGATCCGCTACCCTCCGAAGTATTCATGGCTGCGGCCGATATCTACCGTCAGGGTCGCCGTCGAGGATTAACAATCCGTTCCGCCATGGACTGCCTCATCGCCGCCATCGCTCTGGAAAACGGCGCGACAGTCTGGCATCGCGATCGCGACTTCGACAATATCGCTCAGTTTACAAATCTGCGCGTGCGCCGCTCACTCTGGGCGAATTAACCCAACACCGCATTCAACGACCCCTGCCGGTACCCCTCCAGATCCAGCGTCACGTAGTGAAATCCGAGCTTCTTAAAAATCCCCGTGAACTCCCGCGACATTGCGAGCGTCATCGCCCGCTCCAGCTCTTCCGGCGCAATTTCGATCCGCACCACGTCGCCATGGAATCGCACACGGAACTGCCTGAACCCGAGCGCCCGAATCGCATCCTCGCCCCGATCGACTGTCTTCACATTCTGTATCGTCACCGGAGTCCCGTACGGAATCCGCGAGCTCAAGCATGCCGACGCCGGCCGGTCCCAGGTCTTCAATCCGGCGCTTCAATCCGGCGCGTTTCGACAGCTCCCGAATCTCGGCCTTTGCGAGCTCGGCGTCAACCAGCGGAGCCTTCACCTGATGCAGCTTCGCCGCTCGCTGACCCGGACGATAGTCGCCCAGATCGTCGACGTTCACGCCATAAATCACGTGCGCGATGCCCCGCTCCCGCGCCACTTCATCCAACCGCGTGAACAGCTCGTCCTTGCAATGAAAGCATCGGTCGCGATCGTTCTTCACATAATCCGGATTGTCGAATTCGTACGTGGCGATGTACTCGTGGCGAAACCCATGCTCCCGCGCGAACTCCTCAGCGTCGGCCTTGTGTGAGTCGGGCAGGGAAGCTGAATCCGCCGTGATCGCGACCGCCCGATCGCCCAGCGCGCGATGCGCAGCCCAGGCGAGGTACGCCGAATCCGCGCCGCCTGAGTAGGCGACGATCACGCTCGACATCTCCTGTAGCGAAGCCAGCAGCCTCTGCTCCTTCGCTGTCAGCGTACTCATGCCTCTATTGTAGCGGCAGCTCTTCCTGCCCGTCAGCAGGAGGTTCCACTGCCTCCGTATCCGGAATCAGACTCGCCGCGGCAACCTGGTCGCCTGCTTCGACGTTCACCAGCTTCACACCTTGCGTCGAACGCCCGGCCTGCCGGATACCGCCCGAATCGATGCGGATAATCTGCCCCTGCTTGGTGATGATCATTAATTCGGAATCTTCCTTCACCGAAAGAATGCCCACCACCTTGCCCACCCGCGGTGTGGTCTTCATATTGATGACGCCCTTGCGTCCGCGCGCCGTCAGCCGGTAGTCTTCCAGCGGCGTCCGCTTGCCGAACCCATGCTCCGAGATAGACAGGATCAAGCCTTCCTTCTCGATTACCTCCAGACCGACCAGGTAATCGCCCTTATCCAGATCC
>JBEKOZ010000813.1:0-2518 GCA_049521275.1 Bryobacteraceae bacterium
CCAGAAAAAGTTTTTCGTGAAAAGGTAAATGCCGCTGAACACCATCCCTACGCCGAATCCGGTCATGCCGACCATGGCCGCGGTCGCGTGAAAATAGAGAATGCGATAGACGGCGTCTTGGCGCGCCTCGTCGGGAAGGCCCAATAGAATGTGCCTCAGGTTCCAGACGATCAGCACCGCAAAAGCGCCCGTCAACAACAGCAGAATGCGATTGCGCATAAGTCACCCCACCAATACAGTATCTATAAACGTCACGCCCAGCAGCGTGAAGATCACGTCGAAACCGACCAATACGCGGACCCAGAGCATGTTGCCCGGGCCCAGCGCATTGCCCGCCAGCAGATCCGTGGTCAGGATCATCGCGGCCATCATCGGCGGCACCATCATCGGATAAACCAGCACCGGCAGCATCACTTCGCGCAGGCGCAGGTTCACGGTCAACGCGCTGAACATGGTTCCGACTACCGTAAGCGCCCACGTGCCCAATGCGATCACCAGGAATAATGGGCCGGCCGCCGCACGCCAGCGCACGTTATAGAGGATGCCGAATTCCACCAGGCACACCAACTCCAGCGCGATCAGCAGCAGGCAATTGGCCACCGCCTTCCCCAGGAAAAGCGCCGCGGGCGGGACTGGAGACGCCAATAGCGCGTCCAGGCAATCGTTCGTCACTTCGCGCGCGAAACTGCGATTCAGCAGCAGCGCGCCGGCGAAGAGGAAGACCAGCCAGAGGAGTCCTCCCGAGAATTCCCTCATCATTTCGGGGTCGGGATCGAGCGCGAAGCTGAATAGCACCAGGATGACCATCGAAAACGCGAGGGACGCGTTCAGCGCCTCCTTGGTGCGCCACTCCGCGCGCAAATCTTTTGCGGCGACGGTCCAGCATTGGCGCAGGAACAAGCTCACGCTTCCCCCTCGAAGGTGCGGTACAACCATGTGGGATCGTCGAGCATTTCCTGGCGCCGCTCGCCCGCGTAGGCGAGCTGTCCTTTGCGGATCAGCGCGACATGCGTGGCCAGCGCGATGGCCTCGCGGATCTGATGGGTCGACATCACCACGGTGCAGCCTCGGCCTTGCGCTTCTTTGATCAGCGATTCGAGCACCGCGATGGCGCGATCGTCGAGCGAGGTGAACGGCTCGTCAAACAGCAGCACTTCCGGGTCGTGGATAAAGGTGCGCGCCACGGCCAGGCGCTGCCGCATGCCGCGCGAAAACTCCCGCACCAGGCCGTCGCGAACGCGTTCCAGGCCGGTTCGCTCCAGCCACTGATGTGCACGTTTGGCCGGATTGTCCAGGCCGTAGAGTCTTCCGAACAGCACCAGGTTTTCCGTGGCCGACAATTCGTCGTACAGCGAAATTCCGTGCCCGAGGACGCCGATGCGCCGCCTGGTCGACTCTCCGCGGACTTCGGAGCCGTAGATTCTTACCGACCCTTTCGATGGCTTGGCCAGGCCTGCCAGAATCCGCAGCAGTGTGGTCTTTCCCGCGCCGTTGCGGCCCAAAAGCGCGACCACCGAGCCTGCCTGAATCTTGAAGCCGACGTCGCGCAGGGCGGGGAAGTCGCCGAAATATTTCCAGACTGCGTCAATTTCGAGGGCGTTCATGCCGTCGGCTTTCGGTATAAGAGCACGCCTCCCAGGCCGAGAATCGCGAAGGCCATCCCCAGCACCCAGTACATTCGCGAATATACGCGAGCGGGTTTTTCCTCCAGGCCCTGCGATTCGCCGGTGTCCTCGTCCGGCGCCGCCGCTTCCTGATTTCGCAGCGAGCCCGTGCCGGTGATCTTCACGCTATAGTCCGCGCCGCCGGCGCTATAAATATGAGCCTTGGTCTGCGGCTCCTGCCCCAGGGATTCGATGCCGCTGCCCTCCAGCGTCACGGTCGAAGGAGTCACGAGGCGCGTGACGCCATCTCCGTGCAGGATTTTGCTCGCGAACGTATCGGTGGGCGGCAGCGAGTAGTTGACGTCGAACCGGCTCTCGCCGGGCCTGATCGGATAGGCGATCTTATAGACGTCTTTATCCTTGGTCTTCTCGGCCGGCCTCTGGATCGGCACGCCGCCGGGGGAATTGATGGTCACATTGACTTTGCCGCCCGCAGCTTCCGGAAGATAAAACTGAACGGAGCCTTTTGCAGAATCCTGGAAAGTGGTGGTGGTTTCGTTCTCGATCAGAAACGTCTCGCTGACCTCCAGCGAATTCGTGCCTGGCTCAATCAGAATCATGTGCTGCGAAATGATAGCCACGCCGGGTTTCGACGTCGCGTCGTAAACCTTGAGATGCACTCCCGTCGTGGGAGTGCCGGGCGGGAGCACCAGGCTGTACAACACGCCCTGGTAGATCCCTTGGACGATCGCCGTTCCTGGAACATCCTTGTCGATTTTAAACTTACCCTCGGCGTCGCTTTTTACTGTCGCCACCGTCTGGGGACCCTGCGCGGTCGGCTGCACCAGGATCACAATGACAGCTGCCTGCGGCTTGCCGGTGGTCGCATTCACCACGGTGCCGTCGACTGAAGC
>JBEKOZ010000814.1:0-2503 GCA_049521275.1 Bryobacteraceae bacterium
ATCCGGCCGCTGGGACGTCATGGGCGACAATCTGTTTCGCCTCAAGGACCGCAACGGGCGCGATCTCTGCCTCGGCATGACCCACGAGGAGGTCATGACGTACATTGCCCGCGGAGAACTGCGCAGCTACAAGCAGCTCCCGCAAATCTGGTATCAGATCCAGACGAAATTTCGCGACGAGCCTCGCCCTAAAAGCGGCCTCTTGCGCACCCGCCAGTTCATCATGAAGGATTCCTACACCTTCGATCTAACGCCCGCCGGCCTCGACGCAGCCTACGAAAAACACGACCAGGCATACCGCCGCATCTTCGATCGCTGCGGTCTCGAATACGTGGTGGTCGAAGCGCACTCCGGAGCCATGGGCGGAAGCCAGTCGCACGAATTCATGGTGGTCTCCGACGCCGGCGAAGACCTCGTCGTGAAAGGACCCAACTACGCGGCAAACCTCGAAAAAGCGGTGAGCGTCGCCAAACCTCCCGCCGCCGCCGACCCCGAAGGCGATCTCGAACCTGAGGAATTTCACACCCCCGGCAGGAAAACCATCGACGAAGTCGCGGGCTTCACCGGTCTGCCCGAAACCTCGCAAATGAAAAGCCTGGTGATGGTCGCCGACGGAAAGGTTGTGCTCGTCATGGTGCGCGGCGACCATCAGTTGAGCGAGACGAAATTTTCGGGCGTCATGGGCGCCGCTGAAATTCGCCCCGCGCATCCCGAAGAAATTCGTGAGCATTTCGGCGCCGACGCCGGCTCGCTCGGACCCGTCGGCGTGAAAATCCGCATCCTCGCCGATGAAGCCCTGCGCGGCCGCCGCAACATGATCGCCGGCGCGAATAAGAACGACTATCATTTGCGCAACGTCACGCCCGGGAAACACTTTGAAGCCGAGTTTCACGACCTGCGCCAGGCCGTCGAAGGCGACACCTCGATCGTCGACGGCAGCCCGCTCACGGTGCATAAAACCGTGGAGATCGGCCACATTTTCAAGCTCGGCTATAAGTATTCGGAATCCATGGGCCTGCGCGTTCTCGATGAATCGGGGAAAGAAGTCACGCCCATCATGGGCAGCTACGGCATCGGCATCGAGCGCATTCTCTGCGCCGCCGTCGAGCTCTTTCACGATAAGGACGGCATCGTGATGCCGCCGTCCATCGCGCCCTTCGCGCTGGTGATCACGCCCATCAATTTCTCGGACGCCGCGCAGAACAAGGCCGCCACCGATATTTATGCGGCCGCGAAATCCCTGGGCCTCGATGTCCTGCTCGACGATCGCGATGAGCGTCCCGGCGTCAAGTTCAAGGATGCCGATCTGATCGGCATTCCGTATCGCATCACGGTCGGCAAAAAAGTTGCTCAAGGTTTTGTGGAAGTGGTCAATCGCCGCACCAGGACCACCACCGATGTTGCCGTTGTGGAGGCGGCGTCTTTTGTCCATGCCCGACTGGCGGAAAATACGAAGTGAGTTCCCCGCCCTTGAAAATCGCGCGTATCTGAACACCGCGACGTTCGGCCAACTGCCGCGCCGCGCGACCGAAGCCGTCGCGAAACATTGGCGCCACCGCGACGAGTTCGCCTGCACCGATTTTCTGAGATGGTATGAGGACGCCGATCGCCTGCGCGCTTCGATCGCGAAACTGATTGGCGCCACTGCGGACGACATCGCGTTCGTCGGCAACGCGGCCGGCGCGCTCGGCATGGTGCTGGCCGCCCTCGATCTGAAACCGGACGACAATATCGTCACGCTGCAAGATGAGTTTCCGAATTATCTCTACCTGCCGCAGATGCGTGAGGTCGCTTGGGACCGCTTCTACGAATCGATCGACAACAACACGCGACTCGTCGCGATCAGTGAAGTAAACTACTCGACCGGATTTCGCCCGCCGCTTGAAGAGATCTCGAAGTTCACGCGGGAGCGCGGAATCATTCTGTTTGTCGACGGCACGCAAAGCCTCGGCGCGCTGACCATCGACCTCAAAAAACTCAAGATCGATATCTACGCGGTACATGCCTATAAATGGTTAATTAGCCCTCCGGGGAGCGCATTTATGGCTGTTTTAGACCCCTTACGGAGCACTTTACGGTCGATTATGGTCGGTTGGCGGAGCCATAAGACATGGCGCAACGTCGATAATCTTCATCATGGCGCGCCGGAGTTTTCCAGTTCGGCCGAGAAATATGAAGGCGGTGGACTGCCGTTTGCGCTGCTGTATGCTCTGGAACAAGCCGTCGAGATGATGCTCGAAATCGGACCCGTTGTGATTGAAGAGCGTGTCATGCAACTAGCTGCTTCGACAAGAGATCGGCTTCGAGCACTGGGTGCCGAAGCGGCCGAAAATGGCTCCCAGATCGTCGCCGCGAAGTTCCCGGGACGCGACCCGTCGCACCTGGCGCGCGAGTTAAAGAAAAGCAACGTAAATGTCGCCGCGCGGCACGGCTATTTACGCGTTTCTCCACATTTCTATAACGATGACAATGACTTGGATCAACTATGCGCAGCGATCAAACC
>JBEKOZ010000815.1:0-2355 GCA_049521275.1 Bryobacteraceae bacterium
GTATGGGGCCTGGGCCGCGCTTTCTCCGGCGGGGCGGGCGAAGCACAAGGGCGGAGTCTTGTTCAAGGTGCCGCACAAGCTGGAGCAGACGCACCTGATTCCGGTGGAGACGCTGATTTCGGGCGGCATCGCGCGGCTGGCGCTGCCGCAGCACGAATGGCGGCATCGCGAAGGATTCAAGCTGACCGATGCGGGGATGAATCTGAATGCGGCGCTCGATCAGGCGAATTATTGCATCAAGTGCCATAACCAGGAAAAAGATTCCTGCTCAACGGGCCTGAAAGAAAAGACCGGGGAGTACAAGAAAAGTTTCTTCGGCGTGACTTTGGCGGGATGTCCGCTGGACGAAAAAATATCGGAAATGAATTTAGTCAAGCAGCGCGGGCATTCGGTGGGCGCGCTGGCGATTACGGCGGTGGACAATCCGATGTGCGCGGGCACGGGGCACCGGATTTGCAACGACTGCATGAAGTCGTGCATTTTCCAGAAACAGGACCCGGTGGACATTCCGCAGGTGGAAACGCGGGCGCTTAAAGATGTTTTAGAGCTGCCGTGGGGTTTTGAGATTTATAGCCTGTTGACGCGTTGGAATCCGCTGAACTTCGCGCGTCCAGTGCCGAAAGAAGAATCGGGATACAAAATTCTGGTGGTGGGGCTGGGTCCGGCGGGATTCACGCTGGCGCACCATCTGATGAACGACGGGCACACGGTTGCGGGCGTCGACGGGTTGAAGATCGAGCCGCTGTCGCCTGAAATTTCAGGAGTGACGGCGCACGGGGAGCGCGTGCCGTTCCGGCCGATTCGCGATGTGAACGAGCTGTACGAATCGCTGGACGACCGCGTGATGGCGGGGTTCGGAGGCGTGGCCGAATACGGGATCACGGTGCGCTGGAACAAGAATTTTTTGAAAATTATCCGCTTATTGCTGGAGAGGCGGGAGCAGTTCGGGATGTTCGGCGGTGTGCGCTTCGGCGGGACGATGACTGTCGAGAGCGCGTTCGAGTTGGGGTTCGACCACATCGCGCTGTGCGCGGGCGCGGGGCGGCCGACGGTGATTCCGATGAAAAACGGGCTGGCGCGCGGCGTGCGGCAGGCTTCCGATTTTCTGATGGCCTTGCAATTGACGGGCGCGGCGAAAGAGAGCTCCGTCGCGAATCTGCAAGTGCGCATGCCGATCGTGGTGATCGGCGGAGGGTTGACGGCGATCGACACGGCGACGGAATCGCTGGCGTATTACGTGGTGCAGGTGGAGAAATTCCTGGCGCGATATGAGGCGCTGGCGGCGGAGCTCGGCGAACGCGAGGTGCGCGAACGGTGGACCGCGGAAGAGACCGAGACCGCGGAGGAGTTCATCACGCACGCTCTCGCGATTCGAGCGGAGCGTTCGGCGGCGGCGCGGGAAGGACGCGAGCCGCGGCTGGTGGAGATCCTGAATCAATGGGGCGGGGTGACGCTGGCGTACCGGCGGCGGATGATCGATTCGCCGAGCTACACCCTGAATCACGAGGAAGTGGCGCTGGCGCTCGAAGAAGGGATCCGGTTCGCGGAATCGCTGACGCCTGAAGAGGTGGAGGTGGACGCGTACGGCCACGCGGCGGCGCTGATGCTGCGCAACGCGGATCGCGAAATGGTGCGAATGCCGGCGAGGTCGATCCTGGTGGCGGCCGGCACGCAGCCGAATACGGTGCTGGGGCGCGAGGATCCGGACAACGTTTTTCTGGACGGCAAATGGTTCCGCGCGGTGGACGAGGAAGGGCGGCCGGTGAAACCGGAAAAGATCGCGAAACCGGCGCAGGCGCGCGTTCTGATGTCGATTCGCGAGGACGGGCGCGGCATTTCGTTCTTCGGCGATCTGCATCCTTCGTTCGCGGGCAACGTGGTGAAGGCGATGGCGAGCGCGAAGCAAGGGTATCCGGTGGTGTCGCGGCTGTTGTCGCGAAAGGCGCCGACGGGGTTGTTGCCGGAGGTGCTGCTCGAACATCTGAATGCGGAGTTGAGGGCGGTGGTTCATCACGTGGAGCGGCTGACGCCGACGATTGTCGAGGTGGTGGTGAAGGCTCCGATGGCGGCGCGGGCGTTTCATCCGGGGCAATTTTATCGCTTGCAGAATTTCGAGACGCTGGCGCTGAAGGCCGGGGGAACGACGCTCGCGATGGAAGGGCTGGCGCTGACCGGCGCGAAGGTCGACCGGGAACGGGGATTGTTGTCGACGATTGTGCTGGAGATGGGCGGATCGTCGGATTTGTGCGCGCTGCTGCGGCCGGGCGAGCCGGTGATTTTGATGGGGCCGACGGGGACGCCGACCGAAACACCGTCAAAGGAAACTGTTTTATTGATCGGCGGCGGGCTGGGGAA
>JBEKOZ010000815.1:2360-4789 GCA_049521275.1 Bryobacteraceae bacterium
GCTGGGGAACGCGGTGCTGTTTTCGATCGGGCAGGAGTTGCGCGCCAATGGGTCGCGGACGATTTATTTCGCGGGATACAAGAAGATTATCGACCGGTACAAGGTGGAGGAGATCGAGAAAGCGGCGGACGTGGTGATCTGGTGCTGCGATGAGGCTCCTGGATTTACTCCGGGGCGGGTGCAGGACAAGGCGTTCGTGGGAAATATTGTCGAAGCGATGGCGGCGTACGGCCGCGGGGATCTGGACGATCCGATTGGGGCGGACCGGCTGGATATATCGCTGCACTCGGTGGACCGGCTGGTGGTGATTGGGTCGGACGCGATGATGGGCGCGGTGGCGCGTGCGCGGCACACCACGCTTGCGCCGTATCTGAAGCCGGATCACAAGGCGATCGGGAGCATCAATTCGCCGATGCAGTGCATGATGAAGGAAATTTGCGCGCAGTGCCTGCAACAGCACAAGGATCCGGTTACGGGCGAGGAGACGGTGGTGTTCTCGTGCTTCAATCAGGATCAATCGCTGGACCTGGTGGATTGGTCGAATCTGCGGACGCGGCTATCGCAGAATGGCGTGCAGGAGAAGTTGACCAAGCAGTGGGTGGACCGGTGTTTGAAGCAGATCGGGGCGCGGGAGATGCTGGCTGCGACCTAACGAGACGCTACTTAGTTTTCTCCCGGTCGAGGTAGCGGCTGCGGGCTTTCATGATGGCTTCGTGGGCGGCGTGCACATCGCGCCAGCCTTGCAGTCGAACATTTTTTCCTTCCAGCTCTTTGTAGATCTCGAAGAAGTGCTCGATCTCGCGCAACTGGTGGCCGCGCACGTCGCCGATGTTGTGGATCTCGTCGTAGCGGGGATTGCGCATCGGCACGGCGAGGACTTTATAATCGGCCTCGGAATTATCGACCATGTCGAGGATGCCGATGGGGCGCACTTCGATCATGCAGCCAGTGAAACTTGGATGGGTCATCAGGACGAGGATGTCGATGGGATCGCCATCGTCGGCCACGGTGCCGGGGACGAAGCCGTAGTCGCCGGGGTAGTGCATGGGCGAATAAAGGGCGCGATCGAGGCGAAATACGCCCAGCTCGATATCGTATTCGCACTTGTTGCTGCCGCCCTTGGCGATCTCGACAATCATGCGGACGGATTTTGGGGCGTAGGGACCGGGATCGATATCCGAGAGCTTCATGTAAGCGAACTTCTTAATGATAACGCTTACTCGTCGCGGAGGGCTTCGAGTGGTTCGATGGACGCGGCCTTCAGAACCGGCAGAACGCTGGCGAGCAGACCCGCTACTACGAAGATCGCTATGGTCAGGGTGAGGGTGACAGGGTCGCCCGGCGCGACGCCATATAGGAGGCTTTTCAGAACGCGCGTCGATACTAGTGCCAGCGGAATGCCGGCCAGGATGCCGGCGGCGACCAGCAGCAGGCTTTCACGCAGGAACAATTTGGCCACGTCCATTTTTTGCGCGCCGATGGCGAACCTGACTCCGATCTCGCGGGTGCGGCGCGAAACGGCGTAGGCGATCAGACCGTAAATGCCGACGCCGCAGAGCAGGGTCGCCAGGGCGCTGAATAGCGTCGACAGAAAGCTCAGCACGCGCTCCGACGAAATGCCCTGATCGATCTGATCCTGCAATTCGCGGATGCCGTAGATGGGCAGCCTGGAATCGACGGAGCGCACGGTTTCCCGGATGTCGGCGATCGCCTGGCGCGACTCGAGGCGGGTTTGGACGAGCAGTGTGTAGCCGGAGGATTGGCTCTGTTTGGCCGGCAAATAGACCAGCGGGCAAGGCTGCTCGCGCAGGTCCTGATAGCGCGCATTTTTCACCACGCCGACGATTTCCACATCGCTCCCGGTTTTGAAATGGCGGCCGATGGGATTCTCGTCGGGCATGTATTGGTCGACGAACAGCTGGTTGACAATCGCGACGCCGGGGGCTTTCTTGACGTCGCGGCCGGTGAAATCGCGGCCGGCCAGGAGCGTCTGGTTCAGCGTTTTGAAATAATCCGGGCTGATCATGTCGAAGTTGGTTTGCACGTCGGAGCTCTTTCGAACGTGGCCGGGGACCTCGATATCGAGTGAAATCATGCCGCCTTCGAGCGGAGTCACAACAGCGAGACTTGCGGCGGCCACGCCCGGCTGCGCGCGCAGGCGCCCAAGGATGTCGTCGAAGATGCGATCGGTTTCCTCCTGCCGGTGGCCGTTCATCGCGGGATCGATTTGCAGGGCGATGACGCGCGTTGGATTGAAGCCGAGGTCGATTGTCTTTAAAGAGCTGAGGGTGCGGGTGAGCAGGCCCGCGGCGAAAAGAATCATCAGCGAAAGGGCGATCTGGAACACGATTAAGAATCTTCGCATCCCAAGTCCGCCCGCACTTGTCCGCGTTTTGCCTGGGGAACCTTTCAATTCCGGGACAACATCG
>JBEKOZ010000816.1:0-3874 GCA_049521275.1 Bryobacteraceae bacterium
CTTGGGGCTATTTCGGACGACATAGCCCCAAGCTGACGCATGGGGCTGGAATTGCCGCCAGTAAAGGAAACTCGCGGACGGCCCACTAGTTCGCGATGTAAGTCAGGGCCATCATTTTCACGCAGAGACGCGGAGGACGCAGAGAAATATCAGCGCGAACTTCGGTGACAGGAGCCCGAAGAGGCCTTATTTGACCTTAAGACGCATGTTCGAGCAGATGATCGCATCCGCGGGCGCTTAACGCCATCATGGTCAGGGTCGGATGCTTGTCGCCGGTGGACGGGAACGCGTTGCCGCCGAACACATATAGATTCGGAATGTCGTGGGTCCGGCAAAAGGAGTTGAGCACACCGTCCCGCGGGTCGACACTCATGCGGGCGGTGCCGACCTCGTGAATGGCCCCGCCAAGCGTATCGCGCCGCGGGCCAGCGTCGGGCGATCCCGGTCCACCTGGAAAACCGGCGGGGCCGCCGCGTCCGAGACCCGCCATCACTTCGCCGCCCGCTGTGCGAAACAACTCCTCGGCTTTCTCCTGAAAATCGGCGATCAGCTTCCGGTCGTTATCGGAATGACTGAAATGAATCTTGAGCACCGGGATGCCCCAGTGGTCCTTCACTTCCGGATCGAGTTCGACGAAGTTCTCCTTGCGCGCCAGCATCTCCGCGCCGGCATTCCACACGCGAGCCTGGGCTACGTAGCGGCTCTTGATTTCCTTCTTCCATTCCGCACCGTAGCCGGGAAACGACGCGGCATACTGGGGGTATTCGGTCTGCCCTCCCGTGGCGTTCATGACGTAGCCGCGGATGAAGTCCTTGCGCGCGGTCCTCTTGTCGATGTTCTGAAAATTGGGAATCGTGATGCCCGCGGACTTGCCATCGTCCAAACGGCTGGGGCCGCCGCGCAGCTTTGGAAGAATGCCGGAGACTCCGCCGCCGGCCACCTGGTCCATCATGTAGTGACCCAGCAGGCCGCTCGAATTGGCGAGGCCGCCTTTGGCCGAGAGCAGGAGGAGCCGGGTATTTTCGAGCGTGGATGCCGCCAGAATCACGAACTTCGCGTCCACATCGATCGATTTCATGGTGAACCGCTCGAGGTAAGTGACGCCCTGCGCGCGATTCTCACTATTGGTGCGGACCGACGCCACGACGCTATCGGTAAGCACTTCCAAATTCCGGGTTTTGAGCGCCGGCGGCAGGGTGACTGCGACGCTGTTGAACATTGCGCCCACGTCGCAACCATTCACGCAATTGCCGCAATAATGACACGGCGGCCGGTTGTTGTGCATGCGCGTGAGCTGCGCGAGGCGGCGGGGAGTGGTGCGCCAGCCGAGACTTTTCGACGCCGCGGTGAAAATGGTTTCGGCGCAGTTCAGCGCCATCGGAGGAAGGAACACGCCGTCGGGAAACTGCGGCAGTCCTTCCATCGCGGCGCTGACGCCGATGAAGCGCTCGACGCGATCGTAATACGGCTTCATGTCGGCGTAGTTCACCGCCCAATCCATGCCGTAGCCGTCGCGCGAAGCCGCCTTGAACTCGTAATCGGCCATGCGGTCGGTGGCGCGCGCCCAATGCATGGTGCGTCCCCCGAGGCATCGCGAACGCGTCCACTGGTAGTTGGTTTCAGGAGCCGTGGTATAAGGATTCTCGGTGCGATCCAGCATGATGCGATAATTTCGCTCGGTGCCCGTGTAGCGCCGCAGGGAGCCGGGCCGGCCTTGCCCGCGGAACTCCATTTCATACAAGAACCGGTGATGAAAATCCTGGGCGGGCACGATCTTCGATCCCGCTTCGAGCATCAGGACTTTCATGCCGGCTTGGGAGAGCTGCATCGCCGCCCAGCCGCCGCAGGCGCCCGATCCGACCACGATCGCATCGTAGGACTTGGCCATACTCAGAGGACTTTATGCTGCGGATGATCGCAGGCGGGAAACGTTGTGTTGTAGGAGTTGCCTTTATATTCGAGCGCCTCGATCATGCCGGCGCGCGAGGTGTAAAAAGCGAAAGTGTTTAGCTGCTTAATCAGGCGATAGGCTGAAAACGCCGGGTGGGCGATGGAACGATCCTGCTCCGGCCTGGACATTTCCTCGACCAGAGCCGCGCGGCCTTTCGCGTCCGCGGCGTGAAATCCAGCCTGCTTCAGCGCCGCAATGGCATCGCGCCACTGCTGCTGCATCTGCGGAACGTCGTCCGCGGCGTGGAGAACGTAATCGATGTAGTGCGCGCAGTAAGCCTCGCGCGCCCCGGGCGTGTCGTCGGTGGGGATCAGAATCTCCGTGAACGCCTGGAGCGCCCGAAAATCCTCGGGCGAAAAAAACTTCGGCTGATAGTTCCGCAGCAAAGGTGGTTCCGGAGGAGCGTCCCGCAACCTCCAGAACATCGCGGCGATTCAGCATGTTCATAATTAAAACTATCTGGATGCGGCTGCCTTCGCAACCGCCGTTGTTTGCCGCGTGATTAACTTGGTGCCGACGCGAAATTCCCGTCCGGTGCGCGATGGATCGGCCATCATAGTCCACAGCGCTTGAAACGCCACGCGCCCAATCTCAATGCGCGGGACAGACACGGTGGTCAGCGCCGGCTGGGTGTACTCGGCGAAAAGAATATCGTCGAAGCCAACCACCGACAAGTCCTCGGGCACGCGCAGTCCGCCGTCGTAGGCGCGATGCAGGACGCCGATCGCCGTCAGATCGTTTCCGGCCACGATGGCAGTGGGTGTCAACCCGTTGAGCAGCTTGGAACAGGCGAAATATCCGCCCTTCACCGTGAAATCGGCATCGATGGTCGTGGGCGCTTCGAGTCCCATTTGAATGGCGCTTTCGAGGAACGCGTTCTTGCGCCGCTGCGCGGAGTTCAAGTGCAGAGGCCCGCCGATATAGGCGATGCGTCGGTGGCCGAGTTTGGCGAGATGTTCGAGCACTTCGACAATCCCATGCTCATAGTCGAGCAGGATATTGCTGATCGAAACATCGACGCGTCCTAAATCCAGATAGACGGCCGCGATGTGGTGAGCGGCCAGCATGTTCACCACGGCGGGGTCGATTTGAGACGTCAGAATCGCCAGGCCCGGCACCTGCAAACCCATCAATCGCTTGACGGAGTTCAGAGTGCGATGGGCATCGTAGTTGGTATTCAGCACCAGTGCGTCCATGTTGTTGAGCAGCGCCTGCTCCTGAAACGCGGCCGTCACTTCGGGAAAAAAAGGATTGCGGATGTCGGATATGATCAGGCCCAACAAGCTGCTGCGTCCCCGCGCCAGATCGCGCGCCGCTTGATTCTGCGAATAACCCAACTCTTGAATCGCGGTCAGCACGCGCTGCCGGGTTTCCGGCTTGGACCCGCGCGTTCCATTCAGCACATGCGAGACCGTCGCAGTCGAGACGCCAGCCCTCGCGGCCACCTCTCGAATGCTTACATTCAGTTTCGTGGACGATCGCACAAACAAAGTGTAACGCTTAACGTCCAGAATACAACAGAGTCGTCGCCAGGTTGAGGACCAGAATCTTAAACGTTTGCATAGAATGACTATTCTGGCTCAATTTCCTGCAATATCCATGCCAACTGCCTGATATATTCAAAACTGTTATGAAGCCAATTCCCTCATTTGCGATCGTCTTGCTGATGGTCTGTTCGGCCGAAGGATCGGTTCGCTTCGTGCCCGAGTCGAAAACCTTCCTCATCGAGACCGCTCATTCCAGCTATGTTTTTGGCGTGAACGAGAATGGAGCCCTTCAGAACATTTACTGGGGCGGCAAGGTCTCCCGCGCCGCGGATTTCAGCGCCGCGCACACCGTCAACAATCACGCGTCCTTCGATTCGAGGGAAGGCATGAGCCCTGAGGAATATCCCGGTTGGGGCGGCATGCAGTACGCTGAACC
>JBEKOZ010000817.1:0-3621 GCA_049521275.1 Bryobacteraceae bacterium
ACGATCGGCGTCTGCGAGGTGATATTGAGCGCCACCCCTTCGAACGTAAATCCGTCGACCTGCTGCTGCGCGACAACTTCCTGGAGGAGCGTGATCGGATCGTTCACCACGTCCTGGATCAATACCCCGTCGATTTCGGCGGGCAGCGGCGCCGCGGGAACATTGCCGAATGGCGTTCGCGGATTGGCGGCCGAAGGCGGGTTGGTGATCGTGTACTGGGTGAAGCCATGCGCCGGCGCCGGCGGCGGCGGCGGCGGCAGGTTGAATTCGGCGGTCCCGGGCGCGAAGATCGGCGCGTTCACCGCGAACGGCGTGCTGTTGAAGGACGGAAAGATTGAACCGTTGTAGGCCGCGGTTGAGGTCGGCAGCGTCGGCGGGCCGGTGAACCTCTGGGCCGTCCCCTTCGCCAGTATCGCGTTGCCGTGCGGAATGGAGCCCATGCGAAAGACGATGTCGTCCCCGGACGGCGGGCTCTCCGGCGGCGCGGTGGTAGCCGGCTGACGGACCCAGATTCCCGGCTCGATGTGCAAGGCGCCGCCAGTCACGACATCGCTGATCTGCTGCAGATAGGTGAGCCCGTACAGCTCGATGTCGTCCATACCGAAGCCCCGGTTGGGGATCGCGGACGAGATCGGTTTGAATTCGAGCGACTCCTGAGTCTGATTCAACTCGAGATAAAGGTTGGCGTTACCCTCCAAGTCCGGGCGCGCGACGAGATTGAAGCCCGTGCCCTTCCAGGTTCCGGCCAGATCGGCGAGCAAGCCGAGGTTGGCGAGGACGGTCGCGTTGTCTGGAGTTTTCCGGACCGACGGGACGCGGAGTTGCGGATCGGGGATGGAGTGCGGGGTGAGCTTGGGGAGCGTCTTGGGAAGCGAAGTATCAACTGGCATTATTCCCTCCTAAAATGAAAGAGTGGGGCCGCAAGATGCGCCACACGACGCCGCGTCAGCGCGCGCCGTAAACACCTGGGCGGCTCAGAATTGTGAAAAGGTCACTGTTACAAGCGCATCAAGTAGATGTGGGATAACCAAACACCTGAACAAACCGAATTACGCAGTAAATGCACTCGACAAACAACTGTGATCACGAACCCGTGGCTTTGCTCGCACTTGAGCAAAAATGCAAGTCAATTCTTCTGTTCGCGGCCCGCTGTGTGACCCCGGTCACAGTATTCGGCCGACGCGGCCGACGTAGCTCACTCGACGCTCTCTCCGTTTACTGCTGGGGTCGTTTTTACATTCCGCCCTCGTTGGCCTTTATGAGGGATCCTTGGCGAGGCGGGCTCCCTTTGTGCTGCGTCCAGCATGTGCCGCCGCGTCGGTCTCCAACTTATAGCGCGTCGCCTCCCGACTGGACTTGTTGTAGCGTCTCTGACGACCGACGGTCGTCCGCCCATTGGGCCGGCTTTGCGCTCGCGGTCGC
Source organism: Bryobacteraceae bacterium (assembly GCA_049521275.1). Classification (GTDB taxonomy): domain Bacteria; phylum Acidobacteriota; class Terriglobia; order Bryobacterales; family Bryobacteraceae; genus Palsa-187. The sequence continues at coordinate 1,423 of JBEKOZ010000817.1, forward strand.
CGGCTGTTCGCTCGCCGCGGCCGGGGCAGGACGGTTCGTGCTCCGGCGCACCACGCTCCACCCGACTGGCGAGCCGGCGCATTTCATCGTCAACGGCCCGCACGGCTGGTCGCGCAATCCGATGTATCTGTCCTTGACGGTCGTTTGTGCCGGTGTGGCGCTCGCGCTCGGGAGAGCTTGGCCGCTGGCCTTGATCGTTCTGCCGTGGGCTTCGATGAACTGGATCAGGATCCCGTACGAGGAAGCGCGCCTGCGCGAAACCTTCGGCGAAGACTACGCCGACTATTGTCGAAGGGTTCGGCGCTGGATTTGAGACGGCGCAAGGCAAGGCAAGCTGGCCCGGACTTGCAAGCCTCGCTCTATTCAGCGACGCTCGGCACGAGACGGGAGCGGTGTGAGCAAGGCCGCGCGGGGCCGACGGCTTTATCGTTGCGTTTGCGAAGGGCCGCGGCGGACGCCTTTCGGACGCCCGGCGGATTGGGCATCGGTTTCACGAACGATTTCGGCTTGAGCCGCTCAGCCGAAAACGCGCGTCAGCGTTCCAACCGTTATATGCGGCCAGCTGAAGTTTGGCTTAGGAGGCGCCGCCAGCAAGACCGGGAAATTCAAGAGCACCATCTGAGCGTATTGCAGCTGGAGGAAACTCTCTTTCCGCTTCGGATGGCTGACGGTCGTTATCCAGAACGTCGCATAAACCAGCGCCGAATCCGCGTTGGTTTGAAGGAACGGAATGTTCTCGATGCCGCCCCCGCCGTCGGGCACGGCGACCGTGACCGTGGGCGTCGCCTGGTTCGGCGTCGTGCCGAACACGATCGGCGTCTGCGAGGTGATATTGAGCGCCACCCCTTCGAACGTAAATCCGTCGACCTGCTGCTGCGCGACAACTTCCTGGAGGAGCGTGATCGGATCGTTCACCACGTCCTGGATCAAGCAGCGGCACCGCGGGAACGTTGCCGAACGGCGTACGCGGATTGGCAGCCGAAGGAGGGTTGGTGATTGTGTACTGGGTGAAGCCATGCGCCGGCGCAGGCGGCGGCGGGGGCGGCAGATTGAACTCGGCGGTCCCGGGCGCGAAGATCGGGCCGCCAACGGGAAACGGCGTGCTGTTGAAGGACGGAAAGATCGAGCCGTTGTAAGCCGCGCTGGATGTCGGCAACGTTGGCGGGCCGGTGAACTTCTGGGCGGTCCCCTTCGCCAGTATGGCGTTGCCGTGCGGAATGGAGCCCATCCGAAAAGCGATGTCGTCTCCGGACGGCGGCTGCTCCGGCGGCGCGATTGTGGCTGGCTGGCGCACCCAGATCCCCGGTTCGATGTGCAGGGCGCCGCCAGTCACTGAGTCGCTGATCTGCTGCAGATAGGTCAGCCCGAACAACTCAATGTCGTCCATGCCGAAGCCGCGGTTGGGGATCGCGGAGGCGATCGGGGTGAATTCGAGCGTCTCCTGAGTCTGGTTCAGCTCGAGGTAGAGGTTGGCGTTGCCCTCCTTGTCAGGACGCGCAACCAGATTGAACCCGGTACCCTTCCAGGTGCCGGCCAGATCGGCGAGCAAGCCGAGGTTGGCGAGTACGGTCGCGTTGTCCGGAGTTTTCCGGACCGAAGGGACGCGGAGTTGCGCATCGGTTATGGCGTGCGGGGTGAGCTTGGGAAGCGACTTGGGAAGAGATCTGGAAAGCGTCGTGGCGCCTGCCATGGCGCTTCCTCGTTCTCTGAAGGAATCAATAGCCTGACCGTCCTGAAGCGCACGATCACGATAACGCGCCGACGAGTGCGGCGTTCCGGTGAGGATTGCCGTAGTGTAAGAGCGTTCGAGACCTGGAACAACAAGCTCGAGGTTGCCCTCTCTCAGGTCCTCCGCGACTATCCCCCAAACTCTAAGCACCTGATCCTGAACCGCCCGATCTTTCTCGGGATCAGTAAGATGATCAAGAAAAATTCTCTTATCTAAATCCATACGGAGCGATTTTTCTCCACCGCTTGCCTCAGTGTAGCGGATTACGACAAACCGAGGAAGATCGCCCGAATCGTCCCACCACTCGGCACAAAGGAACTCGATCCCCTCTAATGAGGGGATACGACCTTTGAGTGAGATTGCTTTGACGTTCATCAATTAATAGTCCCTTCTACTATTAATAGATATCGAACCTTTCGATTATCCATTGACGAGGTACACTTCCAATAACTAGCGCGCATTTCTCATAG
>JBEKOZ010000818.1:0-3483 GCA_049521275.1 Bryobacteraceae bacterium
TGTTCGCACGATTCGTCGCCGCGATTGCTGCGATTCGTGGCGCCCTTCGCGCTCACCGTTTCCGAGCATGCGTCGCCTGCCCGGCCGTTCACGAACGCGCCGGAAGCGGCGTTCGCGCTGGCCGCATTGACGGCCACTCCCTTCCGCAGCTCGCTGTGCTTAGTCGCGAGCATGGTCGCCGTCGACTCCTTTGAGCGGCGTCACCAACGCGAATTCCTCCGCTGCTAATCCCCGACTCCCGCATCTCGAGTCCGTTCAAGTTAGCAGAACCGGAATTACACTGGAGGATTGAATATGCTTGCTGAATTTCTCACCTGGTTTCGCGGGTTTCCCCGCAGGTTTTCTGAAGCCAGCCGCGAAAACAATTTTTTCTTCGCGGTGCTGGCCGCGCTGTTTGGCTCGAAAAACGAGCGCGAGATCAAGGCGATGCGCCCCCTGGTCGCCGCGATCAACGAGCTTGAACCGCGCATGATGGAGCTGTCGGACGAAGAACTGGCCGCCCAAACCGTCGCGTTCCGGCAACAACTGGAACAAGGCGCGACGCTGGACGATATTCTGGTCCCCGCTTTTGCCCTGGTGCGCGAAGCGGGCCGCCGCGCTCTCGCCATGCGGCACTTCGATGTCCAGCTTATCGGCGGCATCGTCCTCCATCGCGGCAAGATCGCCGAAATGAAGACGGGCGAAGGAAAAACGCTGGTCGCCACGCTGCCGGTGTATCTCAACGCGCTGGCCGGCAAGGGCGTCCACGTGGTCACGGTGAACGATTACCTGGCCCAGCGCGACGCGGAATGGATGGGGCGGCTCTACAAGTTCCTGGGCTTGACCGTGGGCGTCATCGTGCACGACCTGGACGACCAGGAGCGCAAAGCCGCTTACGCCTGCGACATTACTTACGGCACCAATAACGAGTACGGCTTCGACTACCTGCGCGATAACATGAAGTTCCGCATCGCCGATTGCGTGCAGCGCGAACATTTCTTCGGCATCGTCGACGAAGTGGACTCGATCCTGATCGACGAAGCGCGGACGCCGCTGATCATTTCCGGTCCCAGCGAGGAATCGACCGACAAGTATTACAAGATCAACCGCATCATCCCGTTCCTGACGCGCGGCGAAGTGATCGAGGGCAAAGAGGTGGGCCAGAAATGGACCACCGGCGATTACACCGTCGACGAGAAGCACAAGGCCGTCGGCTTGACCGAAGAGGGCGTGCTGAAGGTGGAAAAACTGCTCGGGCTCAGCAATATGTTCGACGCGGTGAACTTCGAGACCAATCACCATGTGCAGACCGCGCTGAAGGCTCACGTACTGTTCCAGCGCGACCGCGATTATGTGGTGAAGGACGACGAAGTGATCATCGTCGACGAGCACACCGGCCGCCTGATGCCCGGCCGCCGCTGGTCGGACGGGCTGCATCAATCGGTCGAAGCCAAGGAAGGCGTCAAGATCCAGCGCGAGAATCAGACGCTGGCCACCATCACCTTCCAGAACTACTTCCGCATGTACAAAAAACTTGCGGGCATGACCGGAACGGCCGAAACCGAAGCGGCCGAGTTCAACAAGATTTATAAACTCGAAGTCACCCAGATTCCCACCAACAAGCCTCTGTTGCGCAAGGAATTTCACGACGTGGTCTACCGGACGGAGGAAGAGAAATTCCGCAACGCCGCCAAAGAGATCAAGGAGCTGCACGATAAAGGACAGCCGGTGCTGGTGGGCACGGTTTCGGTCGAAAAGTCCGAAAAATTGAGCCTGATTCTGAAGAAAATGGGCGTCCGCCATGAAGTCTTGAACGCCAAGAATCACGAGCGCGAAGCGTCCATCGTCGCCCAGGCGGGCCGCAAGGGCGCGGTGGTGGTCTCGACCAACATGGCCGGCCGCGGCACCGATATTCTGCTCGGCGGCAATCCCGATTTTCTGACCCGCGAACGTCTGCGCAAGGAAAATAAAGATCCCGACCAGGTGCCCAAAGCGGAGTGGGACGGTGTCTATACCATGGTGAAGGCGCAGATCGACAAGGAGCACGACGAAGTGGTCGCCCTGGGGGGTCTGCAAATCGTCGGCACGGAGCGCCACGAATCCCGCCGCATCGACAATCAGTTGCGCGGACGCGCCGGCCGGCAGGGCGACCCGGGAAGCGCGCGCTTCTATCTGTCCCTGCAAGACGACCTGATGCGCATTTTCGGCGGCCAGAAAATGCAGAACCTGATGCTGCGGCTGGGGATGGAAGAGGATGTGCCGATCGAGAGCAAGATGATCTCGAAACGAATTCAGGCGGCACAGCAGGCGGTCGAAGCGCAGAACTTCGCCGCCCGCAAACACATTCTCGAATACCCGACCAGAAGCAGCGCATCAACGACATGATCGGCGGCATCCTGGGAACGTTCATCGATCGCCGCTGCCCCGAAAAAACTCATTCGAGCGAGTGGGATTGGGCCGGCCTCGAGACGGATATCCTCACGCAGTTCGGAGTGAAGATCAAGCCGGCCGACCTGATGAGTCTCGGCCGCCTGGATATGGAAGAAACGATCAAGGAGCTGCTGATCCGCAAATACGCGGAAAAAGAAGGCGTGATCGGCGGCGACCTGCTGCGCGAAACCGAGCGCATGATCATGCTCAACGTCATCGATAACCAGTGGAAGGACCACCTGCTGTCGATGGATCATTTAAAGGAGGGCATCAACCTCCGCAGCTACGGCCAGAAAGATCCGCTCATCGAATATAAGAAGGAAGGCTTCGACCTGTTCCGGGACATGATGGACCGCATCGAAGACGAAACCATCCGCTACCTGTTCTTCCTGCAACGTGTGGAAGATCCGGAGAGCAACCTGCCCTACCCCGAGGTCTGGGCCGACGAAGACGAGGAGGAAGGCAGGGATCCGGTGGGCGTCGCCGCGAACCCTTTAAACCCACAGATCAGTCCTTTGAACCCTTCGGTCAGGGACGAGCGCCAGGCAGCGGCGCAAAAGGCGGCGCAAAACTCGGTGCTCGATTTCACGCGCAACATCGAACGGAAGAAAGAGAAAGAACTGGCCGCGCTCCAGTTCATCGGCGGCGAGGCGTCCTCGAAGCCCAAGCAGCCGGTCATCGCCGCTAAAAAGGTCGGACCCAACGATCCCTGCCCGTGCGGGAGCGGGAAGAAATACAAAAAATGCTGCAACAAGCCCTGATCCTCCTCCTGGTGATCATTCCGGTGGTGACCGCGGGAGCGATTTTCCCGGACCACATCGGGACCTTCGACAAGGGCTCGCCTACGTCGTTGGCCATGCCTGACCGGGACCTGTTCAGCGAGTACGGCCTGGAGGCCACGGAGCAGGCGGAATATAAGTCCGAAGGGAAGCGCTTCACCGCGACCGCCTGGCGTTTCAAGGATTCGACCGGTGCGATGGCCTTCTTCCAGGCGCGCCGGCCTTCGGGGGCGACTCCCGCGCCGCTCGCCAAACTGGCAATTTCGACTTCGGATGGCAGGATTTTCGCCTATGG
>JBEKOZ010000819.1:0-3293 GCA_049521275.1 Bryobacteraceae bacterium
TGGAGCAGACGTCGCGCGGAGAGCGAGCCTTCGACATCTATTCGCGCCTGCTCAAGGAAAATATCATTTTCCTCGGGACGCCGATTGACGATAATGTCGCGAATTTGATCATCGCCCAGATGCTGTTTCTGGCCGCTGAAGATCCGGAAAAGGATATTTCCCTCTATATCAATTCGCCGGGCGGTTCGATTACCGCGGGTTTGGCGATCCTCGACACCATGCGGCTGGTGGAGCCGGACATCGTGACCTATTGTATGGGCCAGGCGGCATCGATGGCTGCAGTGCTGCTCGCTTGTGGCACCAAGGGAAAGCGCTTCAGCCTGCCGCATTGCCGGATTCTGATCCACCAGCCCTCTATGAGCGGCCTCGCCGGCCAGGCGACCGACATCGACATCTACGCCCGGGAAATCCTGCGCATGCGCGAGACGCTGAACGAAATTCTCGCCAATGCGTCGGGACAGCCGCTCGAGAAAATCGCCCGCGACGTCGACCGCGACTACATCCTGGAGCCGGATCAGGCCCTCGAATATGGTCTGATCGATCGCATTATCGAAAGCCGCAAACTACAGCCCGTAGCGAAATAGCGGCGCGGTTTCTAGCTCATTTATGCACGGAAACGGTCTGCTCGCCGTCGATATAGGCGACATACTGGCTCCCGGCGGCGGCGGCGATCTCTTTGGTTTTGCCCTTTGCGCCGGAATCGATGGGACGCTTCACGGGACCGTTCTTGCCATGCGCGGATTCCGCGCGCACGTGCAGTTTCTTACCGTCGACCGCATCCGCTAACGCCAACTGGAAGGTCATCTTGTTACCGCCCATGAACCCGCCTTTCTTCGCCTCCACGATGGAGCCGGTGACCATGGCGCCCTTCGCCACCACCACCGCATCGCCGATTTTCAGACCCTCGCTGACCGTGAACCGCAGCGGCCGGCCTTCCTCGGCATCCGCCGGAACATTCTCGGCAAGCTGGATATAGAACGGTATCGAGTCGGCGACATTCACGGGAACACCGGCGAGCTTTGCCGGAGTCGCTTGGGCTGGCGCAGGCGCGGATACCGGCGCGGCGGCTGTTTTCGCAGTGGTCTGCGGCGGTGGCGCAGCCGGCTGCGCGATCACCGGCGGAGGCGCCGCCGTCTGCTTTTGAGGGGTGACTGGCGGAGCTTTCTTGGCGGCCGTCTCCACCGCGGTAACAGGCGCCTTTTTCGGATCGCGCATCACTTCAATGACGGCTGCCGGAACGCCCGCCTTGGTCAGGCGAATGATCTCCGCCGAGGTAAGCACGAAGTCCGTTTTCGACGAGCGGATCTGGCTCAGGATCACCGAAGTCTGCACTTTTTCCGTCACCATTTCGATGATGCTGTCGTTGGTCAGCGCCGCCTCGGCGGGCGCGGGAGTTTCGACAGGTGGCAGGGGAACCACCGGCGCGGGCGGAGCCGGAACCTGTACGATCAGCGCTGGCTGCGGAACGGGGCGATGTTTCATGTACCACCAGCCGCCACCCCCGGCGACAACCAGCAGCAAGCCGAGAAGCCCGAGAATCAGCGGCAGAGCCGATGTCTTCTTCTTCAGCGGCGCCTGCGGCTTCATCTCGACCGACGGAATTCTGGACCGGTAGAGCTGCCCCGAATCCGACTCGTGCTTGAGCGCGCCGAGCGCCGCCAGCACGTCCTTCATCGATTGCCAGCGCTCGTCCGGATTCTTGCGCAGACAGCGGCCGATCAGCAGCTCGAGCTGCGGCGGCACGTCCGGCGTGATCTCAATCATGGGCCTGTGCTCATCGCGCAGGATCGCCGACAGCGTGCTCAGCGCCGAATCGCCGCTGAAGGCCCGGGCGCCCGTCAGCATTTCGTAAAACACCACGCCGAAGGAGAAAATATCCGATCGCGTGTCCACTTTCTTTCCCTGCGCCTGCTCCGGAGACATATAGCTGACCGTTCCGATGATGGAGCCTTCCACCGTCAGCGGAGCCTCGGCGATGGTTTGCGTGCTGTCGCTGATCGCGCTCGACGGACCGCCGCGGTCGGTCAACTTGGCAAGTCCGAAATCGAGCACCTTCACCAGCCCGGAATCGGTCACCATCACGTTCCCGGGCTTCAGATCGCGATGGACAATCCCGGCGGCATGGGCGGCGCTGAGCGCGTCGGCCATCTGCACCCCGTATTTCAGGGCCTGCGCCGCGCGAAGTCCACCCTTGGGGATCAGGTCGACCCGCCCGCGTTGGCGCTCGACAGCACCTTGACCGCTACGAAACGGTTCAGCCGCGCGTCGTGGGCCTTATAAATATCGCCCATCCCTCCCGCGCCCAACTTCTCAAGAAACTGATAATGAGAAATAACCCGCCCAACGATTTCCACCGATGCCTCCCGAACCTACCTAGTGTGTCACATGTCGCGCTGAGTTTGGCGGTCAATCTGCTCACTCTTTTGTAGGATGCACATATGACTCCCATCGACAAAGCGACAAGAAAACAAAAAGACGCGGCCATGGTGCCCGACGATCCGCGCCCGGACTGGGCGAAAGAAGATGACGAGCTGGAGGGTCGAAAGCCCGATTTAGCCGAAATAGAAGACGATTCATCCGACCTCGAATAGGCGTTTGCCGCAGGCGTCTTCTTCCGAGCCGCGACCGCAGGGAGCGGTTTTGGCCGCCTTTTCCCGACTATTCGCGCCACTGAACCGCCATGCGTAAGCATGCGGACCATTGCCTTCACAGGACCAAAACCGAACCTTGTGGGGCCGCAGCCTCGCTTTAGCGGGCGTTCCCGCGCTTGATCGTCCGATTTTTCCGCGGCCCTAAACCCCCACCATCCCCCGCTTGCGATTTATCCGCACTCCCAGGCTGTCCTGCTCCGGCGGCCCTTCGAACTCGACTTCCAGCACCGAAACCATCGGATCGGGAGCCGAAGCAGGCAATCCGGTGAAGCGCAATCGAAAATCGTCCTGATCAAATTTCACCGGCGCCGAGGACCCATACAACCTGGCCGAGACAGCCTTGGTTTTCATGCCGCCGATCGAAAGTTCGCTTCCCGGCCAGAATTGAACCATGATGTACAGCTTGTTCCCACGCACAATGAAATCGGAGAACTGGCCGCGCTTCACGTTACACACGTCGACGGGAGCATGAATCAGCTCTCCATGCGTGTTCATCCAGCGCCCCACGTCGGTCAAAATACTCACCGATTCGCTGGGGATGCTGCCGTCCGCCTTTGGACCGATGTTGAGCAGGTAATTCCCGTTGTCGCGCGTGCAGCGGACCAGGTTGCGCACAATATTCTTGGGCGTTTTCCAGTTGTC
>JBEKOZ010000820.1:0-2866 GCA_049521275.1 Bryobacteraceae bacterium
GTCCAATGAATTGGGGGAGGCCGTCGTACCTATCAGCGGGCTCTGCCGTGAGAGTGATCACACGGATTCGGGTACCCACCGCAGCCGAAAGGTTGCGGCTAGCGTTAGTAAGGGGGGCGGGCAGTCTGAAAAGGCTGCCCAAACTCTGAAAGATTAGAATGAAAGGACGTGATCCTTAGAATATTTCTCGCCATAGCCGCCTTTTTCCCGCTGGCCGCGCAGGACCCTCCTGCCAACCTGCTGTGGATCTCTCGCGAACAAATCAAGCCCGGCAAAGTCGCGCCCTACATGCGTATTGAGGAAGGTGCCGCGCGCACCTGCGCCAGACTGAACTGCCCCAATCCCTACTTCGCCATCACCTCGCTCACCGGACCCAGCGAAGCCTGGTGGATCAACGGCTTCGATTCCATGGACGCTTTGGAACACGTCCGCCATGAGTACGAGGTCAATCAGGAAATCGGGCAGGCGCTGAACTCCGTAGCGGAAAGCAAAGCCGACCTGGCCTTCGACGGCGTCGATCTCCTCGCCGTTTTTCACCCGGAAATGAGTTTCTACTCGACGCCAATTTTTCCCCGCTACATCTCCATCACCGTGCTGCAACTCCGCCCCGGCCATCTCCAGACGCTGCGAACCGAGCGCATCCCTTTCAAAGCCGCTCTCGAACGCGCCGGCCGCCCCCAGTGGGTTTATCAAGTCACCTCCGGAACCGACGACGACACCTTTCTGATCATGACCCCCGCCCGCACCGTGCAGGAGCTCCAATCCATTCCCACCCCCATCGACCACAATGACGCTGTCGGCGAACTCATCTCCCGAACCCGCCTCTACGCCGTCGCCCCCTCCCTCAGCATGCCCGCTAAAAGCTGGATCGAAGCCGATCCCGAGTTCTGGAAGCGGCCATAAGGTAAACTAGCCTCTTATGCTCACCCGCCGCCACTTCCTCGCCGGCTCGACGGCCGCCTTCGCCGCGAACCTGTTCGGCGCGCCGAAGGACGCGAAAACTCCGCCGCCCGAGCTCGAAAAACTCGGCGCTGTCGCCCTCCGCGAAGCCAAGAAATACAAAGCCACCTATTGCGATATCCGCATCGTCCGCCTGCGCGATCAGCGCATCGGCCTCCGCGTCCAATCCGAACGCGGCACCGGACGCATCGTCTCCGTTCCCAACGTCGGCGAGGACGCGACCTTCGGCTTCGGCGTCCGCGTCATCGTCAACGGAGCCTGGGGCTTCGCCTCCTCGCCCGTCGTCACTCCCGAAGAGATCGTCCGCGTCACCGGCGAGGCCGTCATCGTCGCGAAAGCCAACTCCAGCATCCAGCCGAAGCCCGTCGAGCTCGCTCCCGTCAAAGCCTATCGCGACGTCTGGGTCACGCCTCATGAAAAGGATCCCTTCACCGTTTCCATGCAGGAAAAAATTGACCTGCTCCAGCGCGTCTGCAATGAAATCAAGAAGAATCAAAAAGTCCAGAGCGGCACCGCCAACATCAATTTCCGCACCGAAGACAAATACTTCGCTTCGTCCGAAAACTCCTCCATCCAGCAGCTGATCATTCAGATCTACGGCGAAGTGTCCGCCACCGCGGTCGATCGCGACGCCGGCATTTCAGCCGTCCGCAATTACTCCCCCACGCAGGCATCGGCCGGCTGGGAATACGTGCCCGAGATGAACCTCGAAGAAAACGCCACGCGCCTCCGCGAAGAGGTCATCGAGCATCTCAACGCCCCAGCCGTGAAGCCCGGCAAAAAAGATCTCCTGCTGATGCCCAATCACCTGATGCTGACCATCCATGAAAGCGTCGCCCATCCCACGGAGCTCGATCGCGCTCTCGGCTACGAAGCCAACTACGCTGGCACCAGCTACATCACCCCCGACAAAATCGGCAAGCGCATCGCCAGCGAACATTGCACCTTCATGGGCGACCGCACGCAAGCCCGCGGCCTGGGCACCTGCGGCTACGACGACGACGGCGTGAAGACCAGCGAGTTCACCATCATCGACAAGGGAATTTTCCGCAATTATCAAACCACGCGCGAGCAGGCGCACCTGGTCGGCGACAAGGAATCGCACGGCTGCTGCCAGGCCGATTCATGGGCCACCGTCCCCTTCCAGCGCATGCCCAACGTGTGGCTGAAACCCGGCCCGAAGGAAACCACCATGGAGGATCTCATCGCCGGCATCGACGACGGCGTTCTGATCGACGGCCGCGGCAGCTACTCCATCGATCAACAGCGCTACAATTTCCAGTTCGGCGGCGACGCCTTCTGGGAAATCAAGGGCGGCAAAAAGCGCGGCATGATTTCGCGCGTTTCCTATCAGGCCCGGACTCCCGACTTCTGGCAAGCCTGCGACGGCACCGCCGGACCCGCCTATTGGCGCCAGTTCGGCACCACCGGAGACGCGAAAGGCGAGCCCACGCAAATCAATTCGATCAGCCACGGCTGCTCCCCCACGCGCTTCCGGTCGATCGACGTCATTCTCACGGATTAACACATGCTCACTCAAGACGAAGCACAAAAGCTAGCGAAAAAAGTTCTCGGCATGTCGTCCTTCCCCGAATGCCAAGTGACCATCACCGCGCAGGAGCAGGCCTACACGCGTTTCGCCAACAACGGCATCACCACCGCGTCGTTCTCGCTGCGCCACAACCTGTCGATCGTCACTACCCGCGACGCCCGCACCGGCTCCTACTCGACCAACGATCTGGACGACGATTCGCTCCGCGCCGCCGTGAAAAAAGCGGAAGAGCTGGCCGCGCTGACGCCCCAAAATTCCGAGCGCCTCAGCTCCGTCGGCCCGCAGCAATTTCCCAAAACCTTCGACTACGACGAGCGGACCGCCAACGCCAGATCGCCCGAGATGATCCCGCAC
>JBEKOZ010000821.1:0-3086 GCA_049521275.1 Bryobacteraceae bacterium
GCAGATGTTCCCGGAGATTTTTGGCGACGATTTTTTCAGTATCGGCGTCGAGCGCGGAGGTGGGCTCATCGAGCACAATCACGCTGGGACGGCGCAGGAACGCGCGGGCGATGGCGATGCGCTGACGCTCTCCGGCCGAGAGTGCGAGTCCACGCTCGCCGGTTTTGGTTTCGAAACCTTCGGGGAGGCGCAGGATCAGCTCGTCGAGACCGGCGGCGGTTCCGGCGGCTTCGATCTGCGCGCGGCTGGCGGCGGGATGGGCGTAGGCGATGTTTTCGGCGATGGTGGCGTTGAACAGATAGGGCGCCTGATCGACCAGCACGACATGATCGCGCAGGTCCTGAATGCGCAGATCGCGGAGGTCATGGGAATCGAGCGAAACGGAGCCGCTATCAGGATCGAGAAGACGGACGAGAAGATCGGCGACGGTGGATTTGCCGACGCCACTGGGGCCGAGAATCGCGCAGAAGGCGCCAGCGGGGATGGAGAAGCTGACGCCGCTCAGGACCTCGGCTCGATCGTGGCGCAGAGTGACGTTGTCGAAGGCGATATCGCCGCGGACGCGCTGGAGCGCGAGTGCATCGGGACGTTCCGTTATTTCGGGCGGAGTATCGAGGATTTCGAAGAGGCGGGTGAGCGAGACGCGCGCCGAGGCGAGGTTCGCGGCCAGGCCCATCATAGTCTGCACCGGATTCAGCAGGCGCATGTGATACGCCATGAACGCAACCAGGGTGCCGATGGTCATGCGGCCGTGAATGATCATCCAGCCGCCGAGCAGAAAGACTCCGGCAGTGGCGGCGGTGAGGATGGTGCCGGGCAGGGCTCCTGAAAGAAACGAGGTCATCTGCAAGCGCAGAAGAGTGGCAACGAAGGCGCCGTTACGGGCGCGGAAATTTTCGGCTTCACGGTTGCCGGCATTCGAGGTGACCACGGTGCGCATGCCGAGCAGAGTGTCGATGAAGAGGCTGCCCAAGTCCGCGCCGCGCTCGCGAAGTTCGCGGGTAAGGGTGATCAGCTTGCGCTGATAGCGCCGGAAGGTGATGATGCTGACGGGGACGAAAATCGCGCTGAACAAGAAAAGGCGCCAGTTGAGCCACAGCATCATGGCGACGCTGCCCACGAAAAAAACGGCGCATATCGAACAGCATGGACGCCGAGACGCGGACATACTGGTAGCTCGACAGAATGTTGAGCAGGAACCCCAGCACGGTGGTGCCGAACAGCAGCGCGGCGACCCAAACCAGCGCGCGCATGTTGCGCGGCTGAAGCGCGTTGTCGATCAGCAGTTTCGAAATGTAGGGCTGCGCCAGGCCGAGCGCGGTGGCCAGCACGCTGATGCCGAGAATCACGCCGAGGCGCGACGCGTAGGGCGCCAGGAAGGGCTTCAAGCGCCGGTATTGTCCCCAGCCGGTGGGCATCTGACCATTATGCGACAGGCCGTCTCACTATCGGACAGTTGAAAAGGCGTTTGAGGCTGTAAAGACAGCGATCCCGAAAGGTACTACGATTGCACTAACAGAACAGAGGCTTCGATGAATCATCTGATCGACGATGTCCGGCTGGCTTTTCGCGGCTTCCGGAAAACGCCGGGCGTTAGTGCGGTGATCGTGTTGGCCCTGGCGCTGGGGATCGGCGTCAATGCGTCGTGCCTGATATGGGTGAGCGCGCTGGTGCTGCATCCTTTTCCGTATCCCCAGCTCGACCGCATCATGACGGTTTGGGAGGCGCCCGTAAACCAGCCTGGCCAACGCGGCGCGGTTGCGCCGGCGAATTTCGTGGATCTCAAAGAGCGGAGTTTGTCGTTCGCGGCGCTCGCGGCTTACCGGCCGTGGAACGCGAACCTGTCGGGCATCGGCGATCCGGAGCGGGTCGAGGCTTGTTTGGTGACGCCGGAGTTTTTTTGGGCTCTCGGGTTTCCCCCAACGCTCGGCCGGACGCTTCGCGATGAGGAGCCGGGAACGCTCGTGGTAAGCCATGGGTTCTGGACTACACGACTCGCCTCGGACGTAGCGGTGATCGGAAAGACGGTCTCGCTGAACGGAGCCGCTTACACCATCGTGGGGGTGATGCCGGAGGAGTTCAATTTTCCGCTCGAAACCGAGATGTGGGCGCCGCTCAGGCTGACCGCGGCCGAACAACACGATCGCGCGTCGCATAGCTTATCGATACTGGGGCGATTGAAGCCCGGTGTTTCCGAGGCGCAGGCGCGCGCGGAACTGGCGACTCTGGCCGCACGGATGGCGTCAGAACATCCGGACACGAATGAGAATCGAAGCCTCGAAACAGTCCCGCTTCGCGACCTGGCCGATAGCATCACGGGCCGCTTCGTTTTGATTGCGCTGGTGACCACAGGATTCGTCCTCCTGCTGGCTTGCGCCAACGTCGCCAACCTGCTGTTAGTCCGCCTGGCTGACAGGCAGCGCGAGATGGCGATCCGTGCCGCGATGGGTGCGAGCCGCGCGCGGATCGCGACCCAGCTGTTGGTCGAGAGTGCGCTCATCGCCCTGATTTCCGGAGGTCTCGGCCTGGATTTCGCGGCCTGGAATCTGTCCGCGGCGCGCCACAACATTCCGGCGGACATTTATAAAATTATCGGCGGCTTGAAGGAAGCCCGTATCGATTCGACCACGGTGCTGTTGACGATCGTCGTGTCCCTGATCGCCGGCGTGCTGTGCGCTCTACCGGCGCTGAGTCTGGTGTTGCGCGGGGCGGTTTCGGAGCGCTTGAGCGATTCGCTGAAAGAAAGCGGGCGCAGCGGATCAGGCGGACGCTCGCGCAGCCGGCTGCGCACGACACTGGCGGTTGCCGAAGTGACCATCGCGCTGATTCTTCTGGTGGGCGCGGGCGCCATGGTCCGCACCTTTCAACGATTCCTGACCGTAAATCCGGGCTTCGACACGGTAAACCTGCTGACCATGCGCATCGCGCTTCCGCAGCCGAAGTACTCCGGCCGAACGCTCGATTCCTCGTTCTACGAGCGGCTCCTCAGCGGCTTGGCTAACCTTCCCGATGCGCGCGATTCGGGGCTGATTGCGGCGGGATCGGCCGATGGGATGTATATCGAGGGCCGGCCCGCCCCTCATCCC
>JBEKOZ010000822.1:0-3213 GCA_049521275.1 Bryobacteraceae bacterium
CCAAATCCTGGTTCTGGCGGCAGACTTTCAGCGCCCTCAGCCCGCGATTTCAGAGCCTCGAACATCTTGAACCCCCATCACAAGGAGTCACCCCCATGACGCTGTTCGCCGATTTCTGGCAGGACATCCGCTACTCCGCGCGCACGCTTCGCAAGAGCCCGAGCTTCGTGATCGTCGCCGTGCTTGCACTGGCCTTCGGCATCGGAGTCAATACCGGCATTTTTACCATCCTGAACGCTCTCGCGCTGCGGCCTCTGCCCATCGCCGATGCCGGCAGAGTGGTCGGCGTCTATCAATCCTACCGGGGCAACGAGGGCCGCAACGTCAACGGGTCGGTGAGCTACTTCTCCTATCCCGAGTATCTGAATTACCGCGATAACAACCACGTCTTTTCGGGCGTTGCCGTCTCCGCCGGCGCAGCCGCCTCGCTCGGTGGCGCGGAGTCCCGGCGCATTGCCGGCAAAGTTGTTTCCTGCAACTACTTCTCGGTCCTGGGCCGCGTCCCCACTCTGGGACGCGAGTTCACAGCCGAAGAGTGCGCCACACCCGACGGCACGCCGGTCGCGATCCTGTCCCACGACTTCTGGACCACTCAGTTTCACGCCGATCCGCAGGTAATCGGTTCGACCATTCTGCTCAACCGCCGCGCCTTCACCGTCGTCGGGATCGGCCCTCCCGGCTTCGCCGGAACCGGCGTGACGCCAGACAGCTATTGGGCGCCCATTGCGATGCAGAGCACGCTGAAACCGGGCGAGGCCCTCCTCTCGGACGCCAATTGCAGCTGGCTGGAGATGGTCGCGCGATTGAAGCCCGGCGTCTCCATCGCCCGCACCCGCGCCGATTTGGCCGTCATTGCCGGACGCATCGATCAGTCCTATCCGGGTCGAACCACCACCCTTTCGGTCGACACCGCCACCTTCATGGGTGAGCCGGAGGCTCGCACCATCATCCTTACCGGGGGGGTGGTCGCCTTGCTCGCCGTCGGACTGGTGCTGCTGATCGCCTGCGCCAATGTCGCCAATCTGCTCCTCTCTCGCGCCGCCGCCCGTCAGAAGGAGATTGCCATTCGCCTGTCAGCCGGAGCGAGCCGCGGCCGGCTGGTCCGTCAGCTTCTCACCGAGAGCGTCCTGATCTCGCTCGCAGGCGGCGCGCTGGGATCCGTCTTCGCGTTTTGGAGCTTCAAAGCGCTGCTCAACATTATCATTGCGAATCTTCCCGCCGGGGCTCCTCCCATGGCCCTCACGCTGACGCCCGACCTGCGGGTTCTCGCATACGCGATCGCCATGTCCGCGATCACTGGAATTCTGTTCGGCCTGGTGCCGGCGCTCCAGGCCACCCGGCCCGATCTCGTTTCCGCGCTCAAGGACGAGGGCTCGGGATTCGCCGGTGCGCGCCTTTCGACGCATTTCTCAAGAGGATGGCTGCGCAACGCTCTCATCGTGGCGCAGGTCTCCGTCTGCCTGATTCTACTGGTCGCCGCCGGCCTTCTCACGCGAGGCTTAGAAGCCTCGCAGACGCTGGATCCCGGCTTTTCAATGAAGGGCGTGGTCGCCACATCGTTTGACCTCACGGAGCAGGGTTACAATGATGCGCGCGCGTTCGAATTCCACCGCCAGTTGCTGGAACGGGTCTCCGCGATTCCGGGCGTCGACGCCGCCAGCCAGTTGGCCGTGGTGCCGCTCGAAGGATCTACATTCGGAACGGTAATCAACCTGGATGGGGTTTCGGAAGGCCAACAGGTCAAGTTCAACAACGTATCGCCGGCATTCTTCCCACTGCTTGGAATCCCCATCATCCGCGGACGCGCATTCACGGCGGCGGAAAGCAACGCGCACGTGGTGGTGATTTCCGCGGCGACCGCCAGGCGCTTTTGGCCCAATCAGGACCCGCTCGGAAAAACATTTCGGATGGGAAAGGAGAAGCGCATTTTCGAAGTCATCGGCGTTGCCGGTGACATCCGGTCCACCGATCTGCTGCACGCCGAGCCAAATTTCTTCTACTTCCCCGCGAACGCCGAATACCAAGCGCGCATGCGCCTGCTCGCCCACTCGACCGGCAACGTAGCCGCGACCGCCAGGCTTATCCGCGACGCCGCCCATACGCGGTCTCGAGCCGCATCCGCGAAATTGGAATCCGCATGACGCTCGGCGCGAATCCGGCGGGAATTCTCCAACTGATCCTGAAGCAGGCCATGCGCCCCGTCATTCTGGGCCTGGTCATCGGATTCGCCGTGTGCGGCGCAGCCTCGCGACTGATGGCAGTGCTGCTCTACGGCATCAGCCCGCTCGACCCGCTCACATTCGGCGGAGTCGCGCTGTTCCTGACCGGAATCGCTCTCATGGCGTGCTACCTTCCGGCACGGCGGGCAACCAGGGTCGACCCCATGGAGGCCCTGCGGTACGAGTGAGTCGGAAGGAGGAGTTTGGTGGGCTCGACAGAACTCGAATCTGTGACCTCCTGCGTGTCAAGCAGGCGCTCTAACCAACTGAGCTACGAGCCCGGTGTGAAGTAAACTGAGGGCGAACTCCCAATATATCACGCCCCTATTCGCTAAACTTTGTACATGCCTTCTCTTGCTCCTCCCCGACGGCTCCTGTTCGGACCCGGACCCACCCAGGTCGAGCCGCGCGTCTACGACGCCATGACCAAGCCTGTGGTTGGCTACCTCGACCCCTTCTTCTTCGAAGTTGTGGAGGAGGCCCGCCGCGATCTACGCGTGCTGTTCGGAACTTCGAACCCGCTGACCATCGCCATCTCCGGCACGGGCAGCGCGGGCATGGAAACAGCAGTTTCGAACTTCGCCGGTCCTGGAACAAAACTCGCCGTCTTTGTTTCGGGCTACTTTGGCGATCGTATCGCCGAAATGGGCCGCCGTCACGGAGCCACCATAGTCCGCTGCGAAAAGCCCTGGGGCGAAACCTTCACCGAAGCCGAGGCCTCTGAATTTCTCGATCGCGAGCGCCCGCAACTGGTCGCTTTCGTCCACGCCGAAACATCCACCGGGGCTCTCCAATCCCCGCGCGCGATCACCCAACCCGCGCACGCTGTCGGAGCCTTGGTCATCGCCGATTGCGTCACTTCCCTCGGCGGCGTGCCGATCGAAGTCGACGCGTCCGGTATCGATATCGCCTACAGCTGTTCGCAAAAAGGGTTGAGCTGCCCTCCCGGCCTCGCGCCGTTCACCGCGTCGCCCCGCGCGCTCGAACAGCTCCG
>JBEKOZ010000823.1:0-5697 GCA_049521275.1 Bryobacteraceae bacterium
CTGGCGCTGCGGAAAGCCGGCGTGCCCGCGGAAATGCATATCTTCCAGAATGGACCCCACGGCGTCGGTTTGGCCCCCACCGACGCGACCCTCTCGGCCTGGGGCGGACTTCTGGCAAACTGGTTGCGGGAGCGCGGATTGCTGCGCTGAAATTCCGGGAACATCCGCGGAGGAGGACGCGTAACTATGATCATGCGCACTGCATTGGTAACCGCCGCCGCGGTCGCTCTCACTGGATGCTCGGTCAACATCGACTCCGCGGGACCACCCGAGCATCTTCAGAAATCCATCGACCTCGACAAATCGGAGATGGCTCGCGTCGAAATAAAGATGGGCGCGGGTGAACTCCGGGTCCAGGGCGGATCGCCCAAGCTGATGGACGCCGACTTCGAATTCAGCAATTCCTCGTCGAAGCCCATCGTCCGGTACACTGCCAGCAGTTTTCGCGGCGACCTGGTGATTGAGCAGCCCACCGGCTTCCATGGCGGCACCAATTCCACCTACAAATGGGAGTTGCATCTCAACAATAAACTGGCCCTCGACGTGGTCACGCACCTCGGCGCGGGCGAGGCCCACCTGGACCTCGGGAGCATGAATCTGCGCAGCGTCGAAGTGCATATGGGCGTCGGCCAGGTGGAACTCGACCTGCGCGGCAAGCCCACGCGGGATTACAACGTCGAGATTCACGGCGGCATCGGTCAGGCCATCGTGCATCTGCCGTCGACGGTCGGCATTATTGCGGATGCCTCCGGCGGCATCGGCGATATCGAGGTCCGTGGCCTCGAAAAACATAATGGCCGCTGGACCAACGCGGCTTATGAGCACTCCCCCGTCACCATCCATCTCGATATCAAAGGCGGCATCGGGAACATCACGCTGACCGCCGAATAACCCTTTCGCGTTACCCTAAATGACGAATGAGCGCTTCTTCCGCCGGCCCCGTCCGCATCTCGACTCCCCATTGTGAACCTGGCATCGGCAAGATCATTCGCACCGTGGATTCAGCCGACCTGATCCAGGGCGTGCGCGCCGAGCCCTATGCCCTCTGGCCCGACGATCGCGGATATTTTCTCGAAGTCGTCCGCATCGGCCAAGGTCTGGCCGCGTCTTTTGCGCCGCGGACCACGCAGGTTTCTTCCGCCCTCAGTTATCCGAATACCATCAAGGCGTTTCATTTTCATCAGCACCAGACGGACCTGTGGGTCCCGATGTCCGGCGTCTTTCAAGTCGCGCTGGTCGATCTGCGCCCCGACTCTCCCACGTTCGGCGCGAAAAACACGCTGTACCTGGGCGCGCTCCGGCCCTGGCAATTGTTGATTCCGCCCGGCGTCGGCCATGGTTACAAAGTCGTCGGCGAAAGCTCCGGCGTGCTGATCTACGTCACCAATCAGCTCTATAATCCCCAGGACGAGGGCCGCATCGCTTATAACGATCCGTCTATTCAATACGATTGGGAGACGCAGCACAAGTGATGAAACTTCTGGTCACGGGCGGCGCTGGATTCATCGGCAGCGCCTTCGTGAGGCTCGTCCTCAGCTCGGATCGCGCGTCCCACCTGGTGAATCTCGACAAGCTGACTTACGCCGGCAATCTGGAAAATCTGGCGCCGGTCGCCTCTGACGCGCGCTATCGCTTCGTCCACGGAGATATCTGCGACGCCCGCCTCGTGAACGATCTGGTGGCCGACCTCCAGCCCGACGCCATCGTGCATTTCGCGGCAGAGTCCCACGTCGATCGCAGCATCTTATCCCCCGCTCCCGTTTTTGAAACCAATCTGCGCGGCACTTTCACGCTGCTCGAAGCGGCTCGATTGAACAGGACGCCCCGTTTTTTGCACGTCTCGACCGACGAGGTCTACGGCAGCATCGATGCCCCGCATGAGGCCGATGAGCATTATCCGCTACGCGCCAGCAGTCCTTACTCGGCGTCGAAAGCCGCGACGGCATGCAGGTGCGCGACTGGCTTTTCGTCGACGATCATTGCCGCGCCATCCTCGCCGCCATCGACCGCGGACGCCCCGGCGAGGTCTACAATATCGGAGGCAGCCGTTCGCTCGCGAACGTCGAAGTGGTCAGGATGATGCTCACCCTGCTCGGTAAACCTGAAAGTCTGATGGTGACGGTGAAGGACCGCCCGGGCCACGATCGCCGCTATGCGTTGTCGAGCGAAAAACTGATGCGCGAAACCGGCTGGGAAGCGCAGATGCCCTTTGAACAGGGCCTACAAGCCACCATCGATTGGTATCGAGCCAACCCCGATTGGATCGCCCGCGTCAAATCAGGCGAGTATCAGACCTACTACGAGAAGAACTACGCCGGCCGCTGATCCGGCCATGCCCGCGCATCCGCCACCGCCGAGGTGTGGCTCTGTGGCGCATATGTCCGCATGCTGACCAGGCTGCGGAAAAAGTCTTTGTCAATGCCGATCGATAAATCGGCGACGCAATTAGACGCGCTGTGCGCGATCATCGGGCCTCGGGGATACATTTGCTACCCCCGAATTTTGCCATTTTGAGCCCTCAGAAGACTTTTTCCGCAGCCTGGTCAGCATGCGGACATTTGCCAAACAAAGGCAGCGTGACGCCTTGTAGGGCCGGGCTTCAAGGATGCGGACATCGCCAAAATCGCGACCAGGTGCCTTGTGATGCTAAAATGTATCACATGAAGAGAGCCTCCGTTCGCGATCTGCGCTACGACTTCCCCAAAGTGGAGCGGATGCTCGCTGAGGGGGAAGCGATCGAGATCACCAAGAGGAAACAGGTGATCGCGAAACTGGTACCCGCCGGAGCGGTGGACCAACCTCGCCATATACCCGATTTTCTGGGGCGGATGAAGAAAATCTACGGAGACAAAGTGTTGAAGGTGAGCGGCGCCGAACTCATTAGGTGGGACAGGGACCGTTAACTTGAGGGCGTACGCTGATACGAGCTTTCTTGTCTCCCTCTATACCCCAGATTCGAATTCCGTGGAGGCGTCAGCGCTGTACCTCAAACAGCAGGGTCCCTTCATGTGGACTCCTTTTGGAGAGGCGGAATTCGTAAATGCCATCGAGCTTCGGGTCTTTCGTAAGGAAATCAGTTCCGCACAAGCGGAACGGTCTTTGCGAGACTTTCAACAGGATTTCGACGCCGGATCGTTCGGCGTAAGGCGTCCAGTTCCAGCCGCCTCCTATGAACGTGCGCTATCGCTTTCCCGCCGATATACGCGACAAACGGGAACCAGAGGCATGGACGTGATTCACATTGCGATCGCACTTGAGCTTCGCGCAGAGGTCCTCTACACCTTTGATCGCCTCCAAGGCAAACTCGCGCAGCGTGTTGGCCTGGCCGTTCGGCCAGGACGCTGAGTCCTTCTCGATTTGATAGACTCGACTTTCGGGTTCAGGAAAGGACGGCGAGTGCAGTGAGCATCCCCAAAGACGATTCAAAAAATAAACGTAAGAGCGCATTTTCACGGCGCGGATTCTTACAAGGGCTTGGCGCGGGTACCGGTGTACTCACGACGGGCATTCTGGTTGAAGAGGACGTACAAGCCGCGCCTGCGACTCCGGTCGCCGGACCCGACGCGGTGGCGATCACGCTCAACATCAACGGAAAGAGCTATAAAGCCACCGTCGAGCCGCGCACGACGCTGCTCGATACGCTGCGCAATCAGCTCGATTTGACCGGCGCCAAGCGAGGTGATGTATAGCTGCACCATCCTGGCGGTCGATGCGCAAGGGAAAAAGATCGAGACCATTGAAGGCCTCGCGCCCGAAGGCAAGCTGCATCCGGTCTCGCAGGCATTCTGGGACAACGACGCGCAACAATGCGGGTACTGCACGCCCGGCTTCGTGATGGCGTCGAAAGGATTCCTGGACCGCAATCCGAATCCGACGTATGAGCAGGTGAAGCATGGCCTCGGCGGAAATCTGTGCCGCTGCGGAACCTACGTGGGCGTTCGCAAGGCAGTCCTACAGGCTGCAAAGGACATGGGAGGAGCCAACAATGCCTAACTACAGTTGGCCGGCAATGGATAAACGGCGCCTGATGGGGCATCCCATTAAGCGCCTCGATGGCCCCGTGAAGTCGAGCGGCCGCGCCAAATACAACTCCGACGTTCATCCGCAGGGCATGATCTGGGCGACCCTGGTGACTTCTCCCCACGCCCATGCGCGCGTCACCAGTATCGATCTGTCTCCCGCGGAAAAGATGCCCGGCGTCACCGCGGTTCGCGCCATCAAGAAGGCCGGTGACGAAGTGCAGTGGGCCGGAACTGAGATCGCGGCCGTCGCGGCGATCAACGAGGAAATCGCCCGCGACGCGGCCCGCGCCGTGATCGTCCAGTATGAAGTACTGCCGCACATCGTGCAGGAACAGGATCTTGCGAAAGTCGGCACCCGCGCGAAACCTTCAGGCGAACAGGTTTCGGGCGATCCCGATCAGGCCTTCAAGGATGCCGACGCCGTTGTCGAAGGCGATTACGGAGTCCCCGTCATTACTCACTGCTGCCTGGAATCGCACGGAACCATCGTCCAGTGGAATGGCGACCACATCGAAGTCTGGCCGTCGACCCAGAACGTTTCGGGCATCGCCGGCGAGTTGGGCAAAGCGGTCAAAATCCCCGCGACCAGTATTCACGTCCACATGGATTACATGGGCGGCGGATTCGGCAGCAAGTTTCCCATCGACCTGTGGGACGTCGAGGCCGCGCAGCTCTCCAAACTCAGCGGTGGAAAGCCCGTTAAGATGTTCCTCGACCGCGAAACCGAGTTGACCATCGCCGGCGTCCGCCCCTCCGTCTTCGCCCATGTGAAAGTCGGCGCGAAAAAGGACGGCACCTTTACCGTTTGGGAATCGAAGACCTGGGCCTCCGGCGGATTCGCGCCCGCCGGCCTCAACGCCGACCTGTTCCCGTACGTCTATCGCAAGGTTCCCAACCGCCGCATCAACCACATCGGCGTATCGCTCAACGCCGGAACCGCCAGGGCGTGGCGCGCGCCGAATCATCCGCAGATTTCGCTGGTCTCCTGCTCCGCGCTCGACGATCTGGCCGCCAAGCTCGGGATGGACCCACTGCAATTCTTCCTCAAGAACGTCGCCCTGACCAATAAACCGGACGTCTACAAGGCGCAGCTCGAGAAGGCCGCGGAGATGATCGAATGGTCGAAGTACGGCCACGCCCGCCCCGACACCACCAAGGGACCCATCAAGCGCGGCCTCGGCATCGGCGTCAATTTCTGGGGCGGGCTCGGCCACGACAGCCAGTGCCGCGTGACCATTCAGTCCGACGGGAGCGTCTCGGTCGACCTCGGCAGTCAGGACCTCGGCACCGCGACCCGCACCATGATCGCCATGGTCGCCGCCGAAACCTTCGGCCTCGAAATCGGACAGGTCACGATCGGCCTCGGCGATACTCAATTTCCGCCTTCCGGCGGCTCCGGCGGATCCACCACCATCGGCGGCGTTTCCGTCTCGACGCGCAAAGCCGCCGTCAATGCGCTCGGCAAGATTTTCGATTTGCTCGCGCCCGTGATGGGCGTTCCCGCCGACCAACTCGAAGCCGTCGACGGCCGCATCCAGCAAAAGGGAAATCCCGACAAAGGCATGAGCTGGAAACAAGCCTGCGCCAAGCTGGGCACGCAGACCATGTCCGAAATGGGGGAGAATCTCTCCCGCAACGCGCCGAAAGAAGGGCTCATCAATCAAGGTGTGTCCGG
>JBEKOZ010000824.1:0-3680 GCA_049521275.1 Bryobacteraceae bacterium
AACGTCCAGTCGATGAATTCGCAGAGCATGACCTTCACGACAAATCCTGGTCATCTCATCTATCCCGGACACATTACGTTTGCGGCTTCGCCTGCCTCTCCGGGCTCGATCAACTTCAACATCAATCTTGGAGGGACTGTTGCCAACTCAGCAGAGTTCAACTTCGGAGGCGGTGCCTTTGAAGACGCACAATGGAATCACTTTCTTGGGCAAGTTAGCGGCTTCTGCAAGGCAGGTCACTAATGATCGGTACAACAGGCGCAACCGTGTTGTTCTTGATCAACGTACTCCTCGCTAGCGTGCTAGGTATAGGCGCTGGTGGTCTTACATGCTTGGCGATACGGAGGTCTTGGGGTCTCAGGGAGGCCCTGATAGATGCTGTGCTCGCGGCGGTCGTCGCAGTTGCCGCTGCGTACGTCGTTGCGGCGATAGAGAGTGCTGGTGGTGTATGGGAGTCACGCGTGGCGCTGATCCTGGCCATCGCCGTTGCCAGCGTGGTAATAAGGAATCTGATCCGCCTAGGACTCCGCTCCGCAGGCTAGCGATATAAAACCCTGCGGCTCGTCTTGTTCATGCGAGTGCCTTGCGAAACGATGCTGCGCCGTTGGCCGCGAGCCGCTCGCGGTGATCCGTGGGACAGAAGGATCAGCGAGTTAGCGAAGAGTGGAAAGCCAGAAGAAAACGGCCGACGCTACGCATCGGCCGGAGTGTGACAGGCCACCCGGCGCGGGTTGTTCGTGGCCGCACCCGAACTATCTGGCCCGCGACCGTTGCAGCGCCAGATCGTTGAGCCGCGGAACTTCGTGAGTTTCGCTGAAATCGAGGGCGCGTTCGATGGAGCGGCGGAGGTAGTAGGAGCGGGACGGCATCTGCAAATCGGAGACGATGGTATCGAGGCGATCAACGACGGATTCGGGAAGGCGCAAAATGATGGCGCGTTTTTTAGGTTTCAACTGGTTCTCCTGGTTCAATGGGGATCGGGTGAAGTGTGGAAGTATCTAGGTACGCAAAATGGAACAATCCATCAACATGCGAAGCATGGCGTTGCGAAGCAACGTCAAACGTCCAACCCCGTCTTGAACCTTCCTCTTCCACCCAATTTTTCATTCGTCCTAACCAACCTTGACTCGTCGTTCACTTCGTTCACGACGCTTCGCATTCCTGATTTAGCATCATGCGGTTGGTCTAGAGCTTCGATGCAGGAACACGAGTCCTAAGGACTCGGCATCGAAGCTGGAAAAGGTCATGCGTACTGGCCCTTTGCATCGAACGTGATCCTCTGAGTCGGTCACGTCTCTCGGCTACTTAACGGTGGTCTCTCAGCCATTATCCGGCGGACTTGGGCATCCCGATTCGCAGCACCCTGGCTCTTCGTCCGCGTCTCACAGTAGAGCCGTCCTTGTTCACACTAAGGTGATCCACGCTGCCGTCAATTACTCCGACCGTGGAGGACTTGTGTTGATCGTGTCTATGGCGGTCAGCGTTTTCCTTCACCTGCCCGTCCGATAGCAGAGGATCAAAACTGATCTATACATGCACGGTTGGGAAGCGCCGGGGAAACGGGGCGCAGACCCACAGCTACGAGCGATGGGCAACCTGTGGATGATCCGCGCGGGACATGAACGAATCTTAAGAGAAAAAGTTGCAAAACCGTATTCTTGGGGAGCCATAAATCAGCCGTGTTCTTCGTCTATAATGATCGCTTCCGCCCGGATGACCAGGCATTGGAAAGCGATCGCGTAAAACCCCGCTCTAGACAGTCATGACCATTGCCGATCTGCTGGACCGCGATTTTTCCAGACCCATTGCAGAGATGGTCAATGTCAACAACCATGATCCGGACACACTGTCCTGGTGGAGCTGACCGAATACATCGCGACGGACCGTATCAAGGCGGAGTTCGAAAGCCTGTTCCTCGCGATGGCGGCGGCTCCGAAATCGCCAAAGGAAAGCACTGGAGTCTGGGTTTCGGGCCGCTTAGGCGCAGGCAAATCTTCTTTCGCGAAGAATTTGGGGTACGTTCTGGCGAACCCTGGAATACACGGAACGCCCGCCAGTTCGCTCTTCTTGAAACAATTGCAATCCCCGCGAGCTGCCGAGTGCGTTGAGTTCCTCAATCGATCCGTCCCATATGAAGTCGTCATGCTCAACGTCCAAGTGGGCCTGTCGGCGCAAACCGACGCGGAGCAGATCGCCGATGCCATGTACCGGGTGCTGCGGCGCGTTCTGGACTATGCCGAAGACGACGATGTCTCAGAGCTCGAGATGAAGTTGGAAAAAGAGGGTAAACTTCTAGCGTTTCAGGAACTCTGTCGCAGCGAATACAACCAAGAATGGCGCGAGGTTCGAAAAAGCAATCAAAAGTTGCTGCGTTCCAGCGCTTTGCTGAACCGTCTGGATGCCCGGACTTACACCACGGCCGATGCCTGGATCAACAAGGTTAAGACGCAGCCTTCAGGCCGGCTGAGTATCGAAGATTTGGTTGAAAAATCGTTCGACCTGTGCGAAATCCGCCGCCCTGGGAAGGCCGTGGCTTTCATAGTGGACGAAGCAGGCCAACAGCTCGAGCAGGGTGGTGGCCGGCTGGAGAACCTTCGCGCCGTCGTCCAGCAGTTTGGCAATCAGAGCCTGGAGCGCGTGAAAGCCGGTAGGATCCCGGGACCCGCGTGGATCGTCGTTACGGCCCACGAGACGCTGGGAGAGATTGGAAATTATCCTGGGGCCAGCAGTGTAAACCTGCCTCAGTTTAGAAACCTGTTCCAGCATCAAGTCGAGCTGGGTCCGGACGACATCCGTGAGTTCGCCAGCCGCCGTGTGCTCCGCAAAAAGGCGAGTCAGGAGCCGATCCTCAGGAAAATGTTCCGCGAATACGGTGGGTCGCTGATTCAGAATGTCAAATTGGAGCGATGCTCCCGCCGCACCGAGTTCGACGAAGATCAGTTTGTCCAGTTTTATCCTTACCTTCCACATCTGGTTGACGTGTCCATAGACATCATGGCCGGTATCCGGGTACAGCCCAATGTGCTCAAACGCGAGGGCAGCAATCGCACCATCATCAAGCAGTCCTTTGAAATGCTGGTGTCGGAAAGGACGCGGCTCGCCGATCTACCCCTCGGCGCTTTGGTGAGCATTGACAAGATCTACGAACTGGTGGAAGCGAATATTCCGCCGGAGAAGCAGAAGGACATATCCGACATTCGCCAACGCTTTGACGACGACGAAGACTACCCTGGAATGGCGGCGCGGGTGGCGAAGGCAATCTGCCTCCTGGAGTTTGTTCCAGCGGACCTGCCTCGCACCAGCAAGAACATCGCTGCGCTGCTCATCCAACGTGTGACCGAAGCCGCGCCCACGCGTGCGGTGGAAGCGATCCTCTATCGTTTGAAAGAGGCGCAGTTTGTCCTGGATACCGAAAAGGGCTGGAAGCTCTATGACTTCGATGAATTGCGCAGCGCTACGGCCACCCTGGCCGGGCTCAGGAGAGCCGTGGGGGTGGTTAATCCCAGGCCTTCCGGGTGGCAGAACGATCTGATCCAACTTGGCAAGAAGTTGCTGGCTCGCTCATTGGAGTGGCAAACGCGCCCCTTGGGTGAGTTCAATGCCGCCGTCAGTCGATCGCTCGAAGAAGTTGTCTACGCGCTGGATCACCTTGCCACGAATATGGCGGCGGTGGACCAGTT
>JBEKOZ010000825.1:0-3413 GCA_049521275.1 Bryobacteraceae bacterium
AGCGAGTAGCCAGTAGCCAGTAGCCAGTAGCCAGTAGGAAAAGGAAAACATGTCTTGTTACATTTCTTCGAATCATGAACGGATTTATTGCGGGCTGGAGGCGAGCTATGGCGTCGTTCCGGTGATTGTCGGGGCGGACCGGATTCCGGCGCTGAAGATGAAGGCCAAGCAGGTTCCGGAGCAGACGGGCAGAAAGGACAAGACGGGGACCCGGACGTTTGTGGGGATGCCGAACGGGATCCGCGAAACGACTACGTTCGAGGTGGACACGCTGCTGACGGCGTGGTCGGATACCTCGGCGGGGCCGGCTTACGGGCCGTTGTTTCAGTGCGCGATGGGCGGGACTCCGGTGATCTGGGCGGGCGGCACGGTGGCGTCGGTGACGGGGGGAACGGAGATCGCGTTCACGGCGGCGCATGGATTGTCGCCGGGGCAGGCGGTGACGTTTTCGGGGGAGATGCGGTTCGTGGCGTCGGTGGCCAGCACGACGACGCTGTCTATCAACGCGGCATTCAGTACGACGCCGGTGAGCGGATCGGCGATGGGGCCGACGATCAATTATCCGCTGGCGGAGACTTTGCCGAGCGCGAGCATTTTCGATTACTGGGACCCGTCGACGGCGGTGCAACGGATTGTCGAAGGCGCGGCGCTGGACAAAATGCAGATCAAGATCAACGGGGATTTTCAGGAGTTCGATTTTTCGGGGCCGGCGCGGGACCTGGTGGATAGCGCGAGCTTCGAGAGCGGGCAGGGCGGGCTGACGGCGTTTCCGGCGGAACCGACGGCGGTGGATTTCGATTACACCATCGTTCCAGGACATTTGGGCGAGGTGTGGATGGGCGTTCCGCCGGCGCAATTTCTGACCATCACTTCGGCGGAATTGACGCTCGAAAACAACATCGAGCTGCGGGTGAAGGAGTTTGGGAGCGATTATGCGCAGTGCATCGCGGCGTCGGGACGGTCGGTGACGCTGAACTTCAGTTTGTTCGAAATGGCGGATGCGCAGACGGCGGGGTTATATCAGGCGGCGCGGCTGCGGTCGCCGATCAGCGTGATGTTGCAGTTGGGCGAGACGGCGGGGCAGTTGTGCGGGGCGTACATGCCGGCGATGGTGCCGCAGGTTCCGCAGTTTGACGATTCGGAAACGAGGCTGCAATGGAAATTCGAAAACGATCGAGCACAGGGAACGGCGAATGACGAACTCTACATTGCATTCGGGTAACGCGTGGGAGAGCCGGTTGTGGTTCGACGCGGCGGCGGTGGAGGGGGTGCGATTCGAGATCGTACGGGTGTCGTTCGGACGGAGGATCGAGCTGGCGCGGCGCATACGCGAGATCGGGCGCAAGATGGAGTACCTCGAAGCGGGCGGCTCCTTGGAAAACGGCGCGCGGGACAAGCTGGAAGCGACGGTGCTGGGGGCGGAAATCGATCGGGCTTACCTGGAGTGGGGGCTGGTTTCGGTCGAGGGGCTGGAGATTGATGGAGCGGCGGCGACTCCGGAGACGGTGGTGGAGCGAGGGCCGGTGGAACTGGCGGTGGAGATCCTGGGACGCATCAAAGCCGAGTGCGGGATGACTGAGGACGAACGAAAAAACTGATGGTCGCATTCCATTTCTATCGGACTAGCCAAGCCGGATGGAAATGCGACCAATGCCGACGGCAGGGGCTGGATGTGAAGCGGCGATGCGGGTTTTTGGCAGAGGAAAAACGCGGGCCGCGGAAGCTGGTGTGGATGCGGGGGCGGGTGTCGTCCGAGGAGTGTCCGAAGTCGCTGGTGACGCCTTCGAGCGTGGAGATGCTGGAGAAGTTTTTGGCGGCTAAAGAGGCGGATGCGTTTCTCATTCTTGAGGGGGAGTGGCGGGCTGAGGCTGAGGGATAGGCACGAAGAGCCGCCTAAAAGGGCGGCTGCCGGATGAAGCCCGCCCCACTTGGCGTGGTGGGGGAAGAATTGTCACGGGGAGATTTATGGGTAGGAATCCAAGTACGGAAGTGTCGGCGCTGTTGGGGGGATCGACGGACTCGCTCAGCACGATTGCTACACAGCTCGAGGAGTTGCAAGCGATCAATGAAGCGCAGATGGCTGGCATGGAGGCGACTATCAGCACTAACGCGAAGTCTAGCGGCGGGTCGACGGCGGGGTCGATTGGGGATACGCTGCTGGATTTTTTGGGGATGGGATCGGGGATTGGCTCGCTGATTTCGGGGTTGGTGGGGTTGTTCGGAGGCGGGGGGAGCAGTTCGACTACGGCCGTGACTCCATATATTCAACCTTTGCCGATTAATTTGCAGGCGGGGTTCAGTGGGTCGAGCGCGGGGGGCGCGTCGGGGGTGGATTACGGCGAGGGCGGGCAGCCGCGGCAGACCAGCGGGGCGTCGACGCAGCAGCAGATTACGGTGCAGGTGCAGGCGATGGATTCGCAGTCGTTTCTGGATCGCAGCAATGACATCGCGGCGGCGGTGCGGAAGGCGATGCTGGAGACTTCGACATTGAATGATGTGATTCGGGAGGTTTAGGATGGCGAGCTTTCCGACGTTGAAGACGGGGGTGGTGGCGCAGTATGGGTCTGACCGGTCGCGGCAGTTTTCTACCGGGGTGCTGCGGTTTCTGGATGGGCGCGAGCAGAGATTTCAAGGGGTCGGAACGCCGCTGCTCGCGTGGGTGATCCGGCTGGATTTGCTGGACGAATCCGAGCTGGAGAATCTCGAGCTGTTTTTTGAGAATGAGGGCGGACGCGCGGGGACGTTTTCGTTTACCGATCCGTGGGATGGGACGGTGTATGCGAGCTGTAGCTTCGGCAGCGACGATCTGGCGCTGGGGTTTGAAGAAATCGCGCGGGGCAGGACGCAAGTGGTGGTGAAGGAGAACCGGAGCTGATGCTGGTGTTTCCGCAAATTTCGATGTATCCGCTGACCAAGACTTCGCGGCAGCGGACGGTGGTGAATACGCTGGGGGATGGAAGCATCGTTGTTTATGCCGATCCGGACGCGGCGAACCTGGGATGGGAGATGCAGGCGAAGGGGCTCACGCTGGCGGAGTGGAACGCGATCGAGGCCCTGTTTGAGGCGACGTCGGGAATGTGGCAGCCGTTCACGTTCCTGGATCCGGCGGGAAATCTGCTGGCCCAGAGCGAGGACTTTGGCGCTTCGGCCTGGACCAACGGGGCGTTGATCGAGTTGACGAGCGGCGAGGGCGATCCGCTGGGAACGACGCGGGCGACGCTGGTGGTGAATGCGGGTTTGGGGACGCTGGCGGTCGCGCAGACGCTGGCGGTGCCGGGGAATTTCCAATATTGCCTGAGCGTGTGGGCGCGAACGGATAGCGGAACGAGCGTCACGCTGAGTATTGGAAGCGCGGCGAAGACATTCACGCTGAGCACGACGTGGGCGCGCATTTCGTTCGCGGCGAATCTGGG
>JBEKOZ010000826.1:0-3055 GCA_049521275.1 Bryobacteraceae bacterium
GATTCGCGCCTTCAATGAAGATAAACCGTACCGGCGGTTCGTCGAAGAGCAGCTCGCCGGAGACGTTTTGTATCCGCAGGATCCCGAGGCGACTGTCGCGCTAGGGTTCATCGCGGCCGGTCCGTGGGATTTCGTAGGGCACGCCGAGCTGGAGGAAGACACGACCGATAAGAAGATCACGCGGCTCCTTGACCGGGACGATATGGTGACCCAGACCATGTCCGCGCTGGTCAGCACCACGGCCCATTGCGCGCGCTGTCACGATCACAAATTCGACGCCATCCGGCAGACGGAATATTACGCACTGCAAGCAGTGTTCGCCGGTGTCGATCGGGCGGACCGGCCTGTCGATCGGGATGCAGCTGTGTTTCAGAAACGCAACGGACTGTTGGTGCGGAAACGGGCCTTAGCCGCATCCCTTCGTCCGCTCGAAAAGGAAGAGGCGGAGACGCGCACGCCGGAGATTTCCGAGTTGGACCGCCGGGTGGCGGAATGGAAACAGGTCAACGCCACGGACCCCGCTAGCCGCCCGTCGGAAATTCAAAAGAAAATCGCCGATGCGGCGGTGGAGCGAAAATCGCTGGTGCGAGCCGCGCTGGCGCCGGCCACCCGCGCGGAGCTCGACCGCCTGCGCGCGGAGGTCGCCGCCGTCGACCAAGAGATCAAGTTACTGCCAGATCCCCAGTGGGTTTACGCGGCGGCGAATTATTTCGAGCCACAGGGGACCTTCCGCTTCCCGATAGAACCTCGCGCGGTAAATGTGTTGACGCGAGGGAGCGTGGACAATCCTGGTCCGGTCGCATTGCCCGGCGCGTTGTCCATGGTGGAAGGTCTGAAGCCGATTTTCGGCTACGCGCTCGAAGGCGAGCGGCGGGCAGATCTCGCGCGCTGGATTACCAACTCGGGCAACATGCTCGCGTGGCGGTCGATCGTGAACCGCGTGTGGCATTATCACTTCGGCACCGGAATCGTGGACACGCCCAACGACTTCGGTCACATGGGATCGCTTCCGACGCATCCGGAGCTGCTCGACTGGCTCGCCGTGGAGTTTCAGGGCAGCGGCGGCTCCTTCAAGAAGCTGCATAAGCTGATCGTGATGAGTTCCGTCTACCGTCAGGCTTCGGCGGGAAATGCGGCGAAGGCGGCCATCGACGGCGAGAACCGTTATCTGTGGCGCGCCAACCGGCAAAGGCTCGACGCCGAATCCCTGCGCGATACGATCCTCGCCGCCAGCGGCAAACTGGATCTGACCATGGGTGGACCATCCGTCGAGCAATTCTTCTTCAAGGACGATCACTCTCCGGTCTACGATTATTCCCGCTTCGACCCCGACGCGCCCGCCAACTTCAGGAGAAGCGTCTACCGCTTCATCGTCAGAAGCATGCCCGATCCGTTAATGGAGCGGTTCGATTGCCCGGACGTATCGATGATGACGGCCAAGCGGACCACCACGATTACCGCCATCCAGGCTCTAACTTGTGCCGCCTGATTTTGAATCTGAATGAATTTCTTTTTGTGGACTGACCAATGAATCGTCGCGATTTTCTATGGAACTACGGCGGAGGGCTTGGCGGACTGGCGCTGGCGCAGCTGCTGATGGCGGAAACTCCGCAGGCCTTGCATCATCCGGCGAAAGCCAAGCGCGTGGTGCAGTTGTTCATGTCCGGCGCGGCCAGCCAATGCGACACCTTCGACTACAAGCCCCTGCTGATCAAGCGCAACGGGGAAAAATTCGATCCCGGCGGCAAGGTGGAGTTGTTTCAGAGCAGTCCCGGAGCGGTAATGGCGAGTCCATGGGAATGGAAGCAGCACGGGCAGTGCGGCAAGTGGATGAGCTCGTTAACGCCGCATCTGGCATCCTGCGCCGACGACCTCGCCTTTGTGCATTCGATGATTTCGAAGTCGAATGTGCATGGTCCCGCGACGTTCATGCAGAACACCGGCTTCGTGCTGCCCGGATTCCCCGCCCTGGGCGCATGGGTTTCCTACGGACTGGGCAGCATGAACGACAATCTGCCGACCTTCGTCGTGCTGCCGGATTCACGTGGCTACGCGCCGAACGGAGCCGGCAACTGGACCGCCGGCTTCCTCCCGGCCGCGCATCAGGGCACCATGATTCGCGCCAGCAGCCCGAATCCGATCTACGACCTGTTTCCTCCGAAGACCGCGTCCTATATAACGCCCGAAAGCGAAGCCGACTCTCTGCGCACGCTCCATCAACTGAATGAGGAGCATCTGGAATCGCGCTCCGGCGATTCCCGTCTGGAGGCACGCATCGCATCTTACGAACTGGCCGCGAAGCTCCAGATCAGCGCGCCGCAGGTAATGGATATTTCGAAGGAGTCCGACGCCACCCGCGCGCTTTACGGCATCGACGACCCGGTCACGCAGGATTTCGGGCGGAACTGCCTGGTCGCGCGCCGCATGCTGGAGCGCGGCGTCCGCTTCGTCCAGGTCTGGAGCGGAGCAGACAACGGTTTCCCCCGCCGCAACTGGGACAGCCACGAAGATCTGGCCAAGGATCACGGCCAGATGGCAGCGGGCATGGACCAGCCCG
Source organism: Bryobacteraceae bacterium (assembly GCA_049521275.1). Taxonomy (GTDB): domain Bacteria; phylum Acidobacteriota; class Terriglobia; order Bryobacterales; family Bryobacteraceae; genus Palsa-187. The sequence goes on from JBEKOZ010000826.1 coordinate 2,558, forward strand.
CAGCGGCGCTCATCAAGGATTTAAAGTCGCGCGGAATGCTGGACGATACCATCGTCCACTGGGCCACCGAATTCGGAAGGATGCCGTGCAGCCAGGGAAGCAAGGGGCGCGACCACAATCCGTTTGCGTTCACGACGTTCTTCGCCGGAGGCGGCTTCAAAGGCGGCGTCAGCTACGGCGCGAGCGACGAATGGTCGTATAAAGTGGCGGAGAAACCGGCATACTGTTATGATCTTCACGCGACCATGCTCGATCTGCTGGGAATCGATCATAAGCGCCTGACCTACCGGCACAACGGAATCGACCGCCGCGTTACCGACGTGTTTGGCGAAGTAATCAAGGATATTCTGGCGTGATGAGGTTGACGGCCACGCTCCCAGCTTTGTTCCTGATCGTGCCCGACTGGTGTTTTTGTGGCGCACGCACTCGTGCGTGCCGCGTCGAGACTCATCTCGACGCCCGTTTTGAGGTCCAACGCGAAATCAACGCGTTACTCCC
>JBEKOZ010000827.1:0-2527 GCA_049521275.1 Bryobacteraceae bacterium
TGATCCTAAGGCTGCCGAAGTGAAAATTGAAATTCTCGACGCCTCAGGCAAGCTAGTCAACAAGTATTCGAGCGTCGCACCCGCGCGGCCAGGCGCCTCCGAAGATGGCGCGCCTGCGATCGACGAGCCAGGAGCCGGAGGCGGAGGCCGTGGAGGCTTCGGCGCGCCCGCTCGCGTTCCCGCGCAAGCCGGCATGAACCGCTTTATCTGGGATCTCCATTATCCCGACGCGACCACCTTCCCCGGCATCATCATGTGGGCCGGCTCGACGCGCGGCCCGCTCATCGCGCCCGGCACGTACACGGCGAAGCTCACCGTTGGAGATAAAACCCAAACGCAGCAGTTTGTTGTGAAGACCGATCCGCGTCTCAAGACCACGCCGGCCGAATTCAGCGCACAGCTTTCTCTCGCGCTCCAGATCCGCGATAAGCTGTCGCAAGTGAATCAGGCCGTCGTCGATATTCGCGCCGCCAAGAAGCAGCTCGAAGATTACGCCGCGCGCCTGAAGGACGACGCAGCCGCCAAGAAAGTCGCCGACGCCGCGCGCGACCTCGACAAGAAACTCACCGCCGTCGAAGAGGAGCTCTACCAGATTAAAAACCAGAGCAGCCAGGACCCCTTGAACTTCCCCATCAAGCTCAACAACCGCCTGGCCGCGCTGCTGGGCGTGGTGCAAAGTACCGACGCCGGTCCCACCAAGCAATCGAACGTCGTCTACGAAGGCCTGGCCAGCGAAGCCAACGCGCAGTTGCGAGCCGCCGACAAACTCCTAAAAGACGACGTCGCCCAATTCAACAAACTGGTAAAGGATTCCAACATCCCCGCCGTGACGGTACCGCCGCACAAGGAGAATTGATGGAGTTGTACCTGCTCCGTCACGGCATCGCCGAGGACCACGCCGCCACCGATGCCGATCGCCAGTTGACGGACGAAGGCCGGCAAAAGCTTTACCGCGTGATGAAGCGCGCGGCGGCGGCGGGCGTCGAGCCGTCGCTCATTTTATCGAGCTCCTATAAACGCGCCCTGGAGACCGCGGAAATCGCCGCCTCGGAGCTGCATTATAAAGGAGAGATCCTGCGCACCGGCTCGCTCACCCCGGATTCTTCCCCGCCCTCGCTCTGGTCCGAAATCCGCGACCATCGCAATGAACCCGCAATCCTACTGGCCGGCCACGAGCCTCTTTTTTCGTCCACCGTCGCATTCCTGCTGGGCTCCACGCATCAAATGGTCGACTTCCGCAAAGCCGCCCTGATCCGCATCGACGTCCACAATTTCAGCCCCTCGCCCCAAGGCATCCTCCAATGGATGCTCACCCCGAAACTGGCTTAGCCAGGATCTGGTGGCCTCGCCCCAAGGCATCCTCCAATGGATGCTCACCCCGAAACTGGCTTAGCCAGGATCTGGTGGCGCGAGCTTCAGCTTGCAGCGTCGGCTTCAGCCGGCGTCTTTTAGCCGCGCCACTCGGCCATGTATACTCGATGCTGCGAGGAGGACGCATGCGACAAGCGCTATCCCTGATTCTGGTTTCCCTGCTGGTGTCCCATTTGGCGCCAGCCGATACGCCCACTGTAAGAGAGCAAATCGTCAGCATGTCGCTGGGCACAAACATCGAGCTGCGCCTCAAGAATAACGATAAACTGCGAGGCGCGAGAGGAGAGGTCACGGACACCGGCTTCACCCTGGTCGATCCGCGCTTCGGAAACCGCCAGATCGCCTTCGCCGATGTAGCCGCGGTCAAACTGTTCGTTCACCAGTCCCACACCACGCGCAATATTTTGATCGGCGTGGGAATCGCCGTCGCCGCAGTGGGGATCTGGCTCGGCATCGAACTGCGTTGCGGCGTTTTCGGCTGTGGCAAACACCCCCTCTGAACCGCCATGCGTAAGCATGCGGACCGGGGGTGTCCCACAGACCCGACGTGGGCAGTTGGTGAAGCCAGGCCGGCTTTCCGAATCCGCGTTCATCCGCGTTCATCGGCGGCCAATAAAGGTTTTTCCTCACCCTGGTAAGCATTCGGACATTCGCAAAGCACTGCATGCTAACCTGAAATTTCCGTGCCAACCCCAGGAGAAGGTTTTGCCCGCCTAGTCGAGATCATGGCGCAGCTCCGCGCCCCCGGCGGCTGCCCCTGGGATCGCGAACAGAATTTCGATACCATCAAGCCCTATCTCCTCGAAGAAACGTATGAGGTCCTGGACGCCATCGACGCGCGCGACTGGAACGGTCTCGCCGAAGAGCTCGGCGACCTGCTCCTGCAATCCGTTTTCTTCGCGCAAATGGCGTCTGAGGAAGGCCGCTTCGATATTCGCGATTCGCTCGAAGCCATCAACAGCAAACTCATCCGCCGCCACCCGCACGTGTTCGGCGACGGCTCAGCGAACTCTGCCGACGACGTCAAGCGCAAATGGGACGAAATTAAAAAAACCGAGAAGCCCGCCAAAACAGGCCTGTTAACAGGGGTCCCACGCACTTTGCCCGCATTGGTCGAAGCCCAGCAAATCGCCTCCCGCGCGGCCACGGCTGGGTT